>DASXQC010000950.1:0-2148 GCA_036493235.1 Reyranella sp. | reverse complement strand
GTCACCTTCTGGGCCGCAGGCCGCATGAAGATGCCGCTGCCCAAGAACGTCGCCGCCCACTACGAGCGCATGAAGGCCCGCCCGGCCGTCAAGCGCACGGTCGAGCAGGAAGGCCTGACGGCCGCCGTCTGACCTCGGCTCTTGATTCCTCTGGGCGGCTCGCCCCGCGATGACTGTTCGTGGGGCGGCTTGCCGGACTGAACGATATTGACCGCCGCAGACGCGTATCCGCCTATGGATGCGATGTCTGCGGCGGTTCTTTATGGCCTGGTGATCCTGTCGGCGATTGCGCATGCCACCTGGAATGCGTTGATGAAGTCGGCCGGCGATCGCATGCTCACCATGGCGGCGCTGCGCTTCACCGGACTGGTGATCGGCCTCTGTGCGCTGCCCTTCGTCGAGTGGCCCGCGCTAGCGAGCTGGAAATGGCTCGGCCTGACCGCGGTCTTGATGTTCGCTTACTACGTGCTGCTGGTCCGCTCCTACAACGTCGGCGACATGAGCGTGGTCTATCCGCTGGCGCGCGGCCTTGCGCCGGTGTTGACCACTGTCGCCGCGGCGCTGGCGATCGGCGAGACGCTGAACGACGGGCAGACCGCCGCCGTGATCCTGATCTCGCTCGGCATCATGGTGCTGACGTTCGGTGCCGGTGCGAAGCGCGAGGCCGTGCTGCTGGCGCTTGCGACCGGCGTCAGCGTCGCTTCCTACAGCTTCTTCGCCGGGCTGGGCGTGCGCGCCGCCGGCACGGTGCTGGGCTTCCAGGCCTGCCTGGAGATCGTTACCGGCGCCGGCACCGTGGGGTACGTCGCCGCCGTCCGCCGCGCCGACCTGGCAACGTTCGCCCGCAAGCACGGCGGATTGGGCGTGCTGGCCGGCGCGATCTCGGTGATCGGCTTCCTGGCCTTTCTCGCGGCGGCCCAGCACCTGCCGCTCGGCCCGGTGACGGCATTGCGCGAGACCAGCGTAATCTTCGGCGCGGTGATCGGCACGCTGGTGCTGCACGAGGGCTTCGGCCTGCGCCGGCTCGCGGCGTCCACCATGGTAGTCGCCGGGATCACGCTGCTCGCTCTTTGGCGGTAAGCTCGCCCCATGCTGCCTGCCTCGCTGAAGAGCCGTCTCAAGCTGCCGCTGATCGCGGCGCCGATGTTCCTGGTCTCCGGACCGGCGCTGGTGATCGCCGCCTGCCGCGCCGGCGTGATCGGCTCCTTCCCGACCGCCAACTGCCGCACCCTCGCCGAGCTCGACGCCTGGCTGGCCGAGATCAAGGACGCGACGGCGGGTGCCGCGCCGTTCTGCCCCAACCTGATCGTCCATCGCTCCAACCCGCGCGTGGCCGACGATCTCGCCGCCGTGCTGCGCGCGAAGCCCGAGATGGTGATCACGTCGGTCGGCTCGCCCGAGCCGGTGATGAAGCCGCTGAAGGACGCAGGCTGCCTGGTGCTGGCCGATGTTGCCTCGGTGCGCCACGCCGAGAAGGCGGTGGCCGCGGGCGTCGACGGGCTGGTGCTGCTGACCGCCGGTGCGGGCGGCCAGACCGGCTGGGTCAATCCATTCGCCTTCGTGCGCGCGGTGCGCCGCTTCTGGGACGGCATCGTGGTGATGGCGGGCGGCATGGCCGACGGCCAGGCGGTCGCCGCGGCCGAACTGCTGGGCTGCGATCTCGCCTACATGGGCACCAAGTTCATCGCCACCCGCGAGAGCCTGGCCAAGCCCGCCTACAAGGAGATGCTGGTCGGCGCCCGGCTCGACGACGTGAAGCTCACGCGCGCCTTCACCGGGCTGGAGACCAACATGCTGCGCCCCTCGATCGAGGCGGCTGGCCTCGATCCCGACAATCTGCCCGAGCGCGGGACGATCGACATCGCCAAGGACATCAACACCGCCGAGCGCGAGCGTCCGGACGCCAAACGCTGGAAGGACATCTGGAGTGCCGGCCATTCGGTCTCCGGCGTCGCCGACATTTCGTCGGTCGCCGAGTTGGTCGAGCGGACGGCGGCGGAATACGCAGCGGTTAGGCCGCGCCGTTCCTGATCCGGGAGACCTGTCCCGCTACTGCGGTGGCGCGAACCACCAGGCCGGACAGGCGGTCGCTGAAGTCGGTCGGCGTCTTCATGACGTCGGCCGTCGCGTTCAGCCGGGTCGTCGCGC
>DASXQC010000949.1:0-1517 GCA_036493235.1 Reyranella sp. | reverse complement strand
AGGGCGCGGCGTGGCAGAGACGATCGAGAGCGGACAGAGAACAGCTCAAGCGGCGGTCGGATGGACCGTGATCAAGCGATGCCAAACCGGTCTCGAACGCCGCCCCGACGAGCTCGTGCGCAAAAACAAACGGCGTCGCGTGAGCGTCGCCGCACGATCGGGGAACTGCTGAGACCGGCGTTTACTTAGGCAAGGATTCGACCGCTTTTCTGCTGACGAGCCGTGCGTAACCGAGGGACCGGCATTTGACAAGCACTGCCGGCACGCCCGGCAGATGGGCTATCGGGTTCACCAGGCCAATGAACGGAAAGCCTGGGGATAACGGCTCTGGGCGGAGGGGCGTCCTGGGCATTGGACCATCCAACACGGCCTCGATCTTCTCCGGAATCGCCGAGGCCATTGCTCGCAATAGGAGTCTGGCGTGGCATGGTGCAGTGTGGTGCCCATGCCGATGGTGTTTGTTGCAGGAGAGGCGATATCGAAAGCGCACGCCTCGTCAAATTTTTTCTGCGGCTCGCAGGGCTTCGATGCCAATGCCATCGACATCGAAGCCATCCCACGGCTTTTGGGACGGGTGGGACTGACAGCGTTGAGTTGGAGAGGATCGGATGACTGACATAGCTTCGCATCGCGGCGGCGCGCTCCTGTGGCCGGAGAACAGCCGCATCGCCTTCGAGAACACCGCGAAGCTTGCAGTGGAGCAGGTCGAGTTCGACGTCCATCCGACGCGCGACGGCAAGCTGGTGGTGATCCACGACGACACGCTCGACCGCACGACGGACGGGAAGGGGCCGGTGGCGGCGCGCGACTGGTCAGAGCTGTCGAAGGTCGTGCTCAAGGGCACCGGCGGCCAGCGCATGCTGCTACTCGACGAGGTGATCGAGATCTTCCGGCCGACGCCGATCGTGCTGCGCATCGAGATCAAGTGCGGCGCCGATCGCGTGCCGTATCCCGCCGGTCACGCGGCGCGCGTGGCCAAGGCCATCGAGCAGGCCAAGATGCTCGACCGCAGCGCCTTCACCAGCTTCCAGCTCGCCACCGTGCTCGAGGCGGTGGCGGCGGCGCGACCGGCCAATCACGTCTGGCTGGCGACACCCAACGTGCAGATCGACATCGGCCTGGCCACGGTGATCGCGACGGCGAGGGCAGCGCACGTGCCGATGCTCGGCCTGCGCCAGAACATGCTGAGCGCGGACATTGTCGCCGCGGTGCGCACGGCCGGCCTCGGCATCGGCGGCTGGGCCTGCAACGACGCCGACGCGATCGGCCGGCTGCTTGCGCTCGAGATCGATGTCTTCACCACCGATCGGCCCGACCTGGCCATCGCCCAGCGCGAGGCGCGTTGACTCTATCATATTTATTATAATAAATAGGAGCCATGCCCAAGCGTGGCGACCTGATGGTCGAGGAGATCAAGGCGTGGATCGCCGAGAAGCGACTGGCGCCCGGTGATCGGCTGCCCAAGGAGGCCGAGCTGCAGGCGCTGTTCGGCGTCAGCAAGGGCACCGCGCGCGAGG
>DASXQC010000948.1:0-8579 GCA_036493235.1 Reyranella sp. | reverse complement strand
ATCTGCACTTCAACAGCATGCCAAACTTTGTCGCCCCTTCCGATCCCTGCTGGATTGCGCCATGACCGCCCGCATCCGCTATTACGGCTGGTCGGCGCTGTCGATCGAGACCGCCGACGGGGCGATGTTCTTCGACCCGTTCTTCCGCCGCTACTGCGGCGCGCAGTGGTTCGATCTCGACGACTTCCGCCGGGCCAAATACATCTGTGTGACGCACGGCCACGAGGAGCACTTCCTCGACGTGCCGGTGATCGTCGACGCCACGAACGCGATCGTCGTCGGCTCGCCGTCGGTCTGCTCGTTCCTGAAATGGCGGCGTGGCCTTCCGGCCGAGCGGCTCCAGGTCATCGATCCCAAGGCGTACGGCACCCTCGCCCTGCCCGGGTTCAAGCTCTCGACCTTTCGCTGGAAGCACCGCGACATCAACCTGCCGCGGGCGCTGAGCCGCGCGCTGTTCCACGGCAACGCCACACAGCTTTCCTGGGCCTGGAGCAGCGCCACACGCGCGCCGTTCTACGCGCCCTATACCGGCTTCCATGTCGAATTGCCCGACGGCACGACGATTCTGAACTACAACGAGGGCTTCAACACCAAGATGACCGATGCCGAGATCGCCGATCTCGGCCGGCGGCATCGTACCGACATCCTGCTGGCCGGCATGCAGCTCAACTTCATCGCCGACGTCGTGCGGGGCGTGGCGGCGTTGCGGCCCAAAGTCGTGGTGCTCTATCCGCCGCACGAGCACTTCCACGTCATGATGGGCGTCGTCTCCGAGCCGTGGCCGAAGTTCGCAGACGCACTCCGCGGGCGTTTCCCCGAGATCGAGGTCCATATCGCCGAGCCGGGCTTTTCGCTCGAGGTCGGCCAACAAGAGAGTGTTGCCGCATGATGCGTTCGAGCGTTCTGTCCGCCGCGTTCCTGTTGCTCGCCTGGGCCTGTCCCGCGGCCGCCGAGGTCGTGCGGCTCGAGATCACCAGCAAGCAGCCCTACGGCACGTTCCGGGCCGGCGACTACGTACTGTGGAAGGGCCGCGTGCACGGTGAGCTCGACCCCGCCGAGAAAATCCCCGACCTCGACAAGGCCAAGCGCAACGAGCGCGGCAAGGTCGAGTACGCGTCCGACCTCATGTTGCTGATGCCGGCCGATCCGGCCAAGGGCAACGGCGCGCTGCTGGTCGACGTGCCCAACCGCGGTCGGGTCTACGGCATCGCGCTGTACAACGGCCCGCGCGGCGAGGCGTTCAACTCGGGCAACATCCAGCAGGGCACCGGCTTCCTCGAGGATCGAGGCTTCTCGCTGGCCGAGGTGCAATGGGAGCTGGGCAAGGGCGCCGACTTGCCGACTTTCACCGGACCCGACGGCAAGACACGCTACATCGAAGGCGTGGGCTTCGCGATCTTCCGCGACACCGCGGAGTTCCTGGCGCGTGGCTCGGTCGACGCCGCCGGCACGCCCAATCCGTTGCACGGCGCGATCGACCACGTACTGGCGAGCGGCAAGTCGCAGAGCGGCCGGTTCCTCAAGACCTACCTGTTCAACGGCTTCAACCGGATAAACGGCCGGCGCGTGGTCGACGGCATGCACATCTTCGTTTCGGGTGCGGGCATGCTGCCGATCCTCACCTCCTCGCCCGGACCGGAATCGAGCGGCGACAAGGCGCCGAGCTTCTCCGATCCGGAGTTCCGCGGCGTCAACGAAGGGCCGTTCACGATCGGCGAGATCGTCGCGGCCGTCGAGAAGCGCGGCGAGGTCCCGCCCCGCATCGTCATGGTGAGCAGCACGACCGACTTCCTGTCCTTGCGCGCCTCGCTCGGCCGCACCGGCGCGGGCGGCACTGTCGACCAGCCATTGCCGGCCAACGTGCGCATGTACGACATCGCCGGCGCCTCGCATGTCGTGCTGCCCAAGGCGCCGGCCTGCACCTTGCCGCTGGCGCGCCTCGACTGGGCCCCGGTGTCGCGCGCGACCCTGGTGGCGCTCGATGGCTGGGTCGGCCGCAACAAGGAGCCGCCGGCCAGCAAGCTGATGCCGCTCGAGCCGACCGCCGATGCCGACGTGCTGGGCGCGCCCCAGTACCTGGCCACCGCGGTGGTCCAGCGGCCCAAGCGCGACACCGACGGCAATGTGATGGGCGGCGTACGCCTGCCCGACATGGAAGCGCCGCTCGGCGTCCATGCCGCGCAGCAGGAGCCCAAGAGCTTCTCCTGCGCGCTCGCCGGCGCCTTCCTGCCCTTCACGCAGGCGCAGATCGCCGCCCGCTACAAGGACCGCGATGATTACGTGAACAAGATCCGCACCGCCGCGCGGGCGCTCCAGAAGGAAGGACTCCTGCTGTCGCAGGACGCAGCCGTGATCATCGCTGCCGCCGCGGCTCATCCGTGGGCGAAGGAATAGTGTAAGTTTTGTTACTTTCCGGCGTCAGGCGCTGGCGCGGAGTCTGCGTCTGAGAGACTCTCAGGCGCATGAGACCGGTTACCCGAGGGCTGATTACCAGCCTCTTCTGGTTGGGCTTGGCGCTCGGTTTCACGGGCGCCTTGTCCAACTTCCTCCAGAACCAGCACGCCATCGAAGCGCGCTGACGGTTTCTACTGGACGACGATTTCGACGCGCCGGTTCTTCGGCTCGCGGACACCGTCCTTGGTCGAAACCAGCAGCGCATCCTCGCCGTGGCCCGCCACAGCGATCGTGGCCGGATTGATGCCGTCCGCCACTAGGGCATCGCGCACCGCTTCGGCACGCTTCTGCGAGAGGGCCCGGTTATAGGCGCTGTCGCCATAGGTGTCGGCATTGCCGGACACGGTGATGCGGGCATTGGGGTTGGTGCGGGCCGCGCGGACGGCCTCCTGGATCACGCCTTCGCTCTCCGGCGTGACGTTGGCGTGGTCGTTGCCGAAGAACAGCATGAAGTTGCGGGCCGGCTGCGGGGTATCGGGAGATGCAGCAGCGACGACCGCCTGTGTCCGGTCGCCACACGCCGCGAGCAGTAGCGCCGCGCAGGCGGTCGCCAGCAAGGGCTTGTACATGGATGTGTACATTGGGACACCTCCTCTCGAGGTGCAGGGTGAACGCCCTGTCCGGGATCGGGGTTCCTTGCGGCCTATGCGCTCTCCGCCGACAGGATCTCGCCGAACAGCTCCCAGCTCTGGCCCTTGAAGCGGGCCAGCTGGACCGCCTGGATCGGGTAATAGTCGGTCGGGCTGGTCGTGATGGTGATGCCAGGCAGCAGCATGGGTACGCGGAACTTCTTGAAGCTCGTCGCCTGCTTCATGACGTTGGCGCGGGTGAGTTCGTCGCCGCAGCGCCGCAGCGTCTCGGCCATCAGGAAGGAAACCGTGTAGCCGTTGACGTTGCCGGAATCGGCCAGGTGCGCGGTCGGATGGTACTTCGCCATGAACGCCTTGAACTCGGCCAGATCGGGATGGTTGGCCCAGGTCGGATCGGTCGGGTCCATCGCATAGGAAGCAGTCAGGATGCCCTGCACGTTGTCGAAGCCCGCCGGCTTCATCACCGTCCCGACGCTCGCCGAGACGTTGTTGACGTACTGCACCGGCTTCCAGCCGAGGTCGGCGACCTTGCGCATCGCCTGGGCGGCGAACTTCGGCGTGGCGATGTTGAAGAACACGTTGGCGTCGGCCGCCTTTAGCTGGATGATCTGCGAATCGACGGTCGGCTCGGTGATCTCATAGGTGACGTGCTTGACGACCTTGTTGGCGTCCGCAGCAAGGCCTTCCTTGAAGCCCTCCCAGTAGTCCTTGCCGTAGTCGTCGTTCTGCATCAGCACGCCGATCCGCGCGTCCTTGACGTTGGCGAGGATGTGCTTGGCGTAGATCACCGCTTCGGTGTGGTAGTCGGGCTGGTAGCCCATCGTCCACGGGAAGTGCTTGGGATCGCCCCACTTCGAGGCGCCGGTCGCGAGGTAGAGGTGCGGCACCTTCTTGGCGTTCATGTATTTGTGGACGGCAGTATTGGTCGCCGTGCCGAGGGTGTTGTGGGTGCACAGCACCTTCTCCTGCTCAACCAGTTGGCGAATCAGCTCGACCGTCTTGGGCGGCGAGTAGCCATCGTCGAGCGAGATCAGGTTGACCTTGCGGCCGTTGATGCCGCCCTTGTCGTTGATCATGTTGAAGTAGGCGACGATTGCCTTGCCGTTCACGCCATAGGCCGAGGCCGGCCCGCTGTACGGGCAGGTGTGGCCGATCTTGATCTCGGTGTCGCTCGCCCCGTCGTCATATTTCTTCTGCGCCCGCGCCACATAAGGCGCCGACAGCGCTGCTGCGACTCCACCCACGAATACGCGCCTGGTCGTTCTCACTGCTTCCTCCCAAATCCTGTCTTCATGCAGGTGGAGGCAGCCTACAACGCGTTGCAGAGCGGGTGAAGGCCGCTTGTCAGAAGAAACGGCGACGGCGGCGGAACAGGCCGACGATCAGCAGCAGGATGATGGCGCCCAGCGCCGAGTAGACGATCTCCGACAGCATGCCGGTCCCGAGCTGGATGCCGAGCTTGGGGAACAGCAGGCTCGCGACGAAGGCGCCGATCACGCCGACCAGCAGGTCGCCGATCAGGCCGAAGCCAGTGCCGCGCACCACCTTGCCGGCGATCCAACCGGCGACGATGCCGACGACCAGGATGACCAGCAGGTGCTCATTGGAGAGGTACATGCAGCGCAAACGGCGCAGCACACCCGCGGTTCCGTGCAATACTGCGCCAGTGAAAAGACGTTCCTTGATTGCGCTGCTCGGCGCCTCCTCGCTCGGATCAGCCCTCTCCCCACGAGTCGTGGCGCAAGTCTCCCGCAAGGCCCGGGTCGGCATCCTGATCGGCGCCGGCAGCGATGCCAGCGACTATGCGCTGGAGGCTTTCCGGCTCGGCCTGCGCGACCAGGGCTTCACCGAAGATCGCAACCTCGCCATCGAGCGGCAGGTCGACCGCGAGGGCAGCGAGGAGTCGCTGGCCCGCGCGGCCAAAGCGCTGGCCGAGAAGGCGCCCGATGTCGTTCTGGCTGCCAACACCCCACCGGCGAAGGCCATGCGCATCGCCGCCCCCGACGTTCCCATCGTTATGGTGGCGATCGGCGACCCGGTCGGCAGCGGCCTGGTGGCGAGCCTGGTCCAACCGGGCGGGCGCACCACCGGTCTGAGCGGCCTCGATGCCGAACTGACAGGCAAGCGGCTGGAGCTGCTCAAGGAAGTGGTGCCCGGCACGACCAAAGTCGGACTGCTGGCGAGCCCCGACAACCCGGTGTTCGCCGTCCAGCTACGCAATGCCGAGGCCGCTGCGAAGGCGCACGGCGTCGAGCTGCTGCGCCAGGAGGTGCGTCGCACGTCGGAGCTCGATGACGCCGTCGCTGCGATCGTGAAGCGGGGCGGCACCGCGCTGCTGCGGCTCGACGGCTTCCGCAGCGCCGACGCCCTGCAGAAGCTGGGCGCGCTGACGACGCAGTACCGCCTGCCGTTCTGTGGCGACCGCCTGCTCGAGGTGCGCGGCGGCCTGCTGATGTCCTACGGCCCCAATGTCGCGGCGGAGTTCCGCCAGGCCGCCGGCATCGTCGGCCGGATCCTGCACGGCGCCGATCCCGCCACGCTGCCGGTCGAGCCGCCGCAACGCTTCGAGCTTGCCCTCGACGAGGCGACCGCGAAGAAGCTCGGCATCGTCTTCCCGGCGTCGATCCGCGCCCGCGCAAATGCGGTGATCGACTTCTAGAGCAAAGTCCAAGCCTCACCCTGAGGAGCGAGCGCAGCCAGCGTCTCGAAGGGTGGACACGAGCACCTTGTCTGTTGCCATCAAGGCGCGGAGGTTACTCCGCGCTAATCGAGACAGCGCTCCGCGCCTCCTCAGGATGAGGGGACTACAGCTTCAGGCGCTGGATCGCCGGGGCGTCGCTGGCGCTCGCGAGCAGATGCACCAACAGCAGGCTCGACATCTGGTTGGCCTCCGGCAGCCGCGTCGTGCCGGTGCGCAGGCCGGCGACGAACTCCGCCCAGGGAATCTCGTGCAGATAGAGGTTCTCGCTCTCCTCCAGCGCCGGCGCCGCAATCCTGGTGACGCCGAGTGCCAGGAAGCTGTGCACCTGGTTGTTGAAGCGCGAGGCTGCCGGATGCAGCGAGCCCAGCGAATGCCACTGCCCGCCGCCGTAACCGGTCTCCTCCAGCAGCTCGCGGCGCGCCGCCGCTTCCGGCGCCTCGTTCGGATCGATGTGGCCTGCCGGAATCTCGAGCATGGTGCGGGTGACGGCGTGGCGGTACTGCTCGACCAGGACGATGCAGCCGGTGTCGCTGATCGCCACCACGTTCACCCAGTCGGCCGCCTCGATCACGTGATAGGGCGTCAGCGTCGAACCGCCGGGCAGCCGAACCGTGTCGCTGCGCAGCTTCAGCCAGCGGTCGCTGAAGGAATAGATCGAGCTCAGGAGCCGCCACGGTTCGATGCGCCGGCGCTCCATTCAGCAATCGCCCGCGCGCTTGCCGGACAGGGCGCTGGTGCCCTTGCGCTCGGAACCGTCCTTGCCCTTGATCAGGACCTTGCCCGTGCCCTCGAACGAGGTTGGCGTGAACCGCACGTCGGCCGAGACGTCGACCGCGGGTTCGGTATCGCTCGCGGGACAGGACATGCTCAGGATCTCCCGCCCCTCGCCCGGCTGCGTGATCTCGCTCTTGCAACCGCGCGCTTTGGCTTCGTCGTCGTTGATCAGCAGCAGCCGCTCGAGGCTCGCTTCACCCGTCTTGAGACAGACGCTGCGCGGCTGCGACGGAACCTTGGTGCCGTCGACCGTGACGGTCTCGGTCTTCTCCCAAAGCCCGGGCTGCACCGAGGTATCCGCATGAGCAGGAATCGTCGTCGCCAGCAGGACAAGGCACCACATGCGTCGCATGCCGGCCAGTCTAGCCCAGCTTGATCGAAGCGCCTCTTCCCCGTTGACGCAGGCCGAGTCCTCAGACGGCGAAGGTTCGCGCAATGATCCGGCCCACATCGGCAAGGACGCGGTCCCGTGCGGCCATGTCGCCCGGCGCCTGCGTGTAGTAGACGGCCGCAAGCAGCGGCGCGGCCCCGGACCTCGTGATCATGCCGATATCGTTGCGCGTACCGTTCTCGCCGGCCCCCGACTTGTCGGCAACGCGCCAACCTTCGGGCATCCCGGCGCGCAGAAGAGTGTTGGTGATGGTGCTGTCGAACATCCAGCCCTCGAGGCGCGTCCGTGAGGCATCGGAGAGCGCCTTGCCAAGCATCACCCGGTCGAGATTCCGCACCATCGCCGCCGGCGTGGTCGTGTCGCGCGGATCGCCGGGGATCGCGCTGTTCAAAGCAGACTCGATCCTGTCGAGGCGTGAAACGTCGTCGCCCAGCGACCGGGCATAGCGGGTCCAGCCCGCCGGACCGCCGATCAGAGCGAGCAGGAGATTGTCCGCCGTGTTGTCGCTCCACACGGTGGTGGCGGCCGCAAGCGCGTCGACGGTCATGAAACCGGCATCGACATGCTGCTTGGCGATCGGCGCATAGGACAGCAGGTCGGTGCGGGTGAAGGCCACCTTCCGATCGAGGCTCATTGCGCCCTTGTCGACTTGTTCCAGGATGGCCGCGACGGTCAGGAACTTGTGCGTGCTGCACATCGCGAAGCGCTCGTCGGCGCGATAGTCCAGTCGCCGCTGCGTTCCGGTATCGAGCACCGAGACGCCGAGCCGTCCGCCGCGTTCCGCTTCGAGTGCGGCGAGATCGTCGGGTGCACCAGTCTTTGCGTGAGCCGAACCGACTGAGGCAAGGGCAGCGCCGGCTCCGGCGACGATCAGGGAACGGCGGGAAAACATGCGCGACTGTCCTTTGGCGAGGGGGAAGGCCCTTCGATGGAGCCCTTGCCGTTCCCTTAGCCATTCCGGGCCGTTTCGCACAGCCGGATTGGACGGGCCGGTACCCCTTGCCGCAGCCGCTCCTGTCATCCGATCCTCACCAGCGCGCGACGTGCAAGTCTGCAGGAGAGGAGAGCCCGATGGGACCGAAGCTGGTCGACTATCTCACCTATGAGCCCGAAGAGAGCGGCATCCTCTGGATCAGGTTCAATCGTCCGGATCGCCTCAATGCGCTCGTCGGTTCTGCCGAAGAGAATGGCACGGTCGCCAAGGTCGGCGAGTACATGCGCGCGGGTGACGACGATCCCAATATCCGCGTCATCGTTCTGACGGGCGTCGGACGAGTCTTCTGCGCCGGCGCGGACTTGAGGTCCCGGGCGCCCGCCGATGTCACCGGGCCCAACTTTTCCGGCAACCGTGGCTCCCATGAAGGTCCGGATGCGGCGCGCCAGCATTTCTATCACGGCTTCACGCAGCTCCACCGTGACATCTCCCTGATCCGCAAACCGACGATCGCCATGATCAATGGACCCGCAGTCGGATCGGGCATGGACATGGCGCTCCACTGCGACATCCGCATGGGCTGCGAGAAGACGCGCTTCGTTGCCTATCACAATGCCGGCCAGATCATCGAGAATGGCGGCGCGTACTACCTTCCGAAGATGATCGGCCTGGGACGGGCGCTCGAATTCGCCTACACGGGCGAGCTCGATGCCGAGCGCGCCCACGCGTGGGGCA
>DASXQC010000947.1:0-7277 GCA_036493235.1 Reyranella sp. | reverse complement strand
AGGTACCGCACCGGCTTGCCGCGCAGGAAGATCTCGCCGCCGTGGAAGAAGTCGCGCTTCAGGACACCGGCCGCGACCTTGAACGTCTCGGTACGGCCCGAGCCGACCAGGCCGAAAATGCCGGTGACCTGCCCGGCGAAGACCGACAACGAGTTGTTCCTCACCATCGGCAGCATGCGCAGGTTCTCGATGGTGAGCACGCGCTCGCCCGGCGGCCGCACCTTCGCCTTGCGTTCGGCATAGAGCGTCTTCGACAGGTCGCGGCCGACCATCGCCTGGACGATGCGCGCGCGGTCGAAGGTCGGCGTGTCGTCGGTGACGACATGGCGACCGTCGCGCAGCACGGTGATGCGGTCGGAGATCAGCAGCGCCTCCTCGAGCGCGTGCGAAATAAAGATCACCGAGACGCCGCGGCGCTTCAGCTCGCGCACCAGGTCGAAGAAATACTTCTTCTCCTCCGGTGTCAGGCTGGCGGTCGGCTCGTCGAAGATGATGACCTTGGCGTTGTGCAGGACGGCACGCGCGATCTCGACCATCTGCTTCTTGGCCGCGCCCAGGGTCGAGACCGTGGCGGTCGGCGCCACATCGAAATTCAGCGATTGCAGGAACTGCTGGGCGGCGATGTAGATGCCGCGCAGGCGGTTGTAGAATTTCTCCTGCCCCAGGAAGAGGTTCTGCGCCACCGTCATCGACGGCACCAGGCTGTTCTCCTGGAAGACCATGGCGATGCCGAGATCGCGCGCCGCCAATGGCGTGCGCGGCACGACCTCCTTGCCGGCGATCAGCATCGTGCCCGAGGTAAGCGTGACCACGCCCGCCATGACCTTGGTCAGGGTTGACTTGCCAGCGCCGTTCTCGCCCACCAGGGCATGGATCTCGCCCTCGCGCAGGTCGAAGTCGACCTTGTCGATCGCAGGTTGGCCGCCATAGAGCTTGGTCGCCTGGCGCAGCTCGAGGATGGGCGTCACGACTCGACCTCGTTCTCGATATCGGAAATCGGCAATCGCAGCAGGCGGCCTGGCCCCTTGGCCAGCAGGTAGAGCGCGCCATCGAATTCGGCCGCCGCCACGACGCCGTGGTTGATGCCGTCGACGCGGCTGTGCAGCGAGTAGACCGGCTGACCGCTCCCGGAGAGCCGGACCACCAGGCCGTAGGAGCGCGGCGGCGCCCAAGGCTTCAGCACGCCCATGGTGCGCAGATGCGCGCCCTGCATGGGCTCGAGATAGCTTTCGCCCGAGCGCAGCCGGGGCGCGATCCAGTGCTCGGGCGCGACCTCCTTCATCATCCGCCGCCGGTAGGCGTTCTCGCGCAGCACGAACTCGACGAGCTGGGTGCGCGCGGTGAAGGCGGTGAGCCAGAACCCGCCGCCGGTCGCCGGAACGAGGCGTGAGGGGTAGACCGGCAGGCGCGCCAGTACCGGCCGCGGCCGGCCATTGCCGACCGCGACCAGCCGATGACGCCAGCTCTCCGACACCAGTATGTCGCCATTCATCGCGCAGGCGCCGAAGGCATATTCGAGCCCGCGCGCCAACTCGCGCGCCTGGCCGTCCTTCGGATCGACCACGATCAGCCGGCCGCTGCCACCCCGGCCCATCAGGTCGTGGACCCAGTGGTCGACGGGCTGCTGCTGCGAGCCGTCGGTGACGGCGAGGCGTCCGTCGGCCAGGCAAGCAATGGCATTGGCGGCATGGAAGGGCGCGTTCGCCGGGCCCTTCGAGGCAAAGCCGTCGAAGGCACCGCCCTTCACCCGGACTTCCTTGCCGTCGACGGCCCCGGCGATACCACCGTCCGGCAGCACGCAAAGCGCCGTCACGCTTCCTCCCCATTCAGATGGGGAGGTGGCGCGGTTGCCCGCGACGGAGAGGTCAGGGGCCGCAGTCGTGTTGGGGCTTATGACCCCTCCGCCCGCATAGGATGCGGGCACCTCCCCATTTGAATGGGGAGGAATAAGACGGACGACGCGCGTACCGTCGGCGACCAGGATACCGTCGCGGTCAGCGGCGATGTCGCTCGCGTTCTCGAACTCCCCGACGACTTCGGCCTCTTCCAGCATCTGGTTCGGCTTCAGCGCGCCGTCGAAGATCGGAATGGTGATCGAGGCCTCGCCGCGGCCCAGGATCCAGTCGCCGAATTGGCGCATTGCCGCGATCATGCCGACTTGCCCCAACGCTGGTCGTACTGGATGAAGTTAGGATCGGCCTTCGCGAGTTTCAGCCGGCCGATGCGGTTGTTCATGATGCCGCCGAGATACAGGTAGCCCTTGTGCTCGCGCATCGAGGTGATCATGGGATGGTTGACACCAGCCATGTCCCAGTAGGTCTCGAGGATCTCGCCCTGCTCGTTGAAGCGGAGCACGCAGCCGGTGTTGATGTTGGGGAACAGCCATTCGTCGACCGGCACGCGCTTGGCCATGCGCGTGCGGAACCCTGGCATGCGCCAAGCCAGGTCGAGCGCCGGCGAGCGCATGCCGACCAGGGCGAGCCAGTAGTTGCCGTCGGATGAGAGGTTGATGTTGTCGGGAAAGCCCGGAAGATTGTCGAGCACCATCTCGACCTGGCCCTTCTTCGGCCCGTCGAACCAGTAGCGCTTGACGCAGCAGCCCCAGGTTTCGGCGAACAGGATCGACTGGCCGTTGCGCGACACGCAGATACCGTTGGGGAAGCGCAGGCCGCGCAGCACGGTGTGGGTGCTGTTGGTATTGGGGTCGTAGCAGATGATGCGACCGTTGCCCCGAGCCTCCAGCCCATCGACCGGCCATTCGTGCATCTCGTAGCGCACCGTCGCCTCGGAGAAGAAGATGCGCCCGTCGTCGGTGATGTCGAGGTCGTCGGCCAGCCTCAAACGGCTGTCGTCGTTCACGGAACGGAGGCTGCGGTTGGTCTCGTCGGTTGCCTTCTCGACCTTGCGGTCGGGCGTGATGCGGTAGAGGCCCATGCCGCCGATGCAGACATAGAGATTGTCGTTGCGGTCGAACGCCATGCCGAGCGGCTGGCCGCCGATATGGGCGTAGATCTCCATCTTCTCGTAGTCCGGCGGGAAGAAGCGGATGATGTCGCCGTGCCGGGAGCCGGCATAGAGATTGTCGTGCCGATCGAGGATGACGTCCTCCGGCGCCTCGATGCGGCCGAGGCCGATCAGGCTCACATCCTTCAGCCTGTCGTTCTGCTCGAAGCGCGTGCCGGAGCCTACGCGCGAGCCGACCAGTGGCGGCATGTCGTGGAAGGTCGGGCTGACATAAACCTTGGCGATGATGCGGTTGCGGTTCTTGAGCCAGCGGATATCGATCATCGCCGCGATCAGCAGGATGCTGGCCAGCACCATGCGATTGACGCCGCCCCTGACCGACAGCGTGGTGAGGCCGTTGGTGATCAGCAGCACGATCAGCGTGCCGACCAGGGCGCGCGCGACCGAGCCGCGGCCGCCGCCCAGGCTGATGCCACCCAGCACGGCGGCGGTCAGCACGGTGACCTCGAGCCCGACGCCGATGTCGCCGCCCACCGTGCCGAGCCGCGCGGCGAAGAACAGCGCACCCACCGCTGTCAGCGCGCCGCTGGCGGCGTAGCAGGAGGCGATCGTGCGGCGCACGGCGATGCCGGAATTGTAGGCCGAGCGGCGCGAGCCGCCGATCGCGGTGATGTGCCAGCCCGGCCGCAGGCGCGTCATGAAGATGTGGCCGAAGATGGCGACCACGATGTAGAGCAGCGCCACGCTGGGAATACCGAAGACGTTGCCGTTGCCCATGAAGTCCCAGGACTCGATGTCGGGAAACGAGGCGGCAATGGTGTTGGAATAGTCGACCAGCAGCAGGTCGTAGGTCGACCGGTAGACGATCAGCGTGATCAGCGTGGTGATGAAGGCACGCAGCCGGAGATAGCCGATCAGGAAGCCGTTGACCGCACCCAGCAGGGCGCCGAAGGCGACGGTGACGACCGCGACGGCCGCCACCGGGAGGTGCAGCACATCGAGGCAGAACAGGGCGCAGAAGTCGGTCAGCGCGAACATCGAGCCGACCGACAGATCGATGCCGCCCACGATGATGACCAGCGCCATGCCCAGCACAACGAAGCCGATCTCGGCCGCCTGCCGGGCGGTGTCGCCCAGGCTGGCGATCGACAGGAAACCCGGGATCGCCTGCGAGAAGGCAACCGCCACGATCAGCAGGACGATCACCGGAATGGCCGTTTCCGTCCAACGCTTGGACAGGATCTCGCCAAGCAAATGGTCCGGCCAGTAACGGTAACGCAGGCGCAGAACGGCTTCTCTCATCGTTCATCCGATGTTTCGAGGTGACGTGCAGACTCGAGCGCGGCCGCCATCAGGCGACCGCGCGCTTCGAGATTCTTGCTTACGAGCCCTTGACCTGCTCGAGCTTCCAGCAGGTGCCGTCCTTGCTGGCGTTCTCCTTGGTCACCGGGATCAGGGTCGTATAGACCGAGCCCTTCACGGCGCCGGGCTTGGTGTCGGACGACAGCAGCCACTTGATCAGCGCCGCCATGTCGGTGCCCTGGGTCGGCACGTCGTAGCTCATGTCGAGGTCGAAGGCGCCGGACTTCACGAGGTCGCAGGCGCCCTTCTGCTCGCCACCGCCGGAGGTCGCGAGGAACACCTTGCCGGTCAGGCCCGCTTCCTTGACGGCCGCGGCAGTGCCGATGTCCATGCCGTCCCAGAAGCCGACGATGCCGCAGAGATCGGAATGCTGCTTCAGCACCGTCTGGGTGATCGCCTTGGCCTTGGCGGCGTCCCAGTCGGCGGCCTGGCTCGACACCACCTTCACGTCCGGGTTCTTGGCGAGGATGTTTTCCACGCCCTTCAGCGTATAGGCGCTGGCCGCGGCCGACAGGGCGCCCTGCACCACCGCGATCTTGTTCGACTTGCCCTTGCAGGCATCGACCACGGCCTGGGTGTCGCGCTCGCCGATCTCTATCCAGTTGGCGCCGACGAACGCGGTCGAGCGGAAGGCCGAGCCCATGTTGATCTGGATGATGTAGATGCCTTCCTTCTCGGCGCGCTGGATCAGCTTGGCGTAGGTCTGCACGTCGGGGTTATGGACGACGATGGCGGCCGGCTTCTCGCTGATCAGCGTGGTGAACGCCTGCGCGCCGGCATTGGTGTTCCAGTTGGCGTCGCGCACCACGACCTTCATGCCCCACGGCTCGAGCTGGTGCTTGAGCACGGCGAACCAGCCTTCGGTAAGATCGAAGTTCATGGCGACCGGGATGTAGGCCACGGTCTTGCCGGCCAGCGCCTTCTTGAACGGGCCCTGGAAGGGCTCGTCGAGTCCCTTCTGCGCGAACGACGGCGATGCTACGGCGCAAAACGCGGCCGCACAGGCGATGCCTCCCAGCCATTTGGCGATTTTCATTATCATCATGGGTCTTCCTCCGTTTTTATTTGTCGGCTCGCGCTCAGATGTCTCCCTGTTGCGCCGTTTCCTCGTTGCGCGGATTGAGGAAAGAGTCGGCGATGACGGCGATGAGAAGGACGATGCCTTTC
Organism: Reyranella sp.; assembly: GCA_036493235.1. Lineage (GTDB taxonomy): Bacteria > Pseudomonadota > Alphaproteobacteria > Reyranellales > Reyranellaceae > Reyranella. The sequence continues at coordinate 1,784 of DASXQC010000947.1, read as the reverse complement.
ACGAGATTCTGGGCCGAGTAGGACATGTCCATGATGGTCATGGCGTTCAGCATGGTGCCGATCAGCAGCGTGCCGATGACCACGCTCAGCACGCCGCCGCGACCGCCGGCCAGACCGATGCCGCCCAGCACGACGACCAGGATCACGTCGTAGATCAGGGTCGAGTTGTAGATGCGCGTCGGGCCGCTGTTGACCGAAGCGACCAGCACCAGCCCGGCAATCAGGCCGATCGCCGCCGCGATCACGTACTGCCCGACCACCAGCGGCCGGGTCGGGATGCCCGAGGTGCGGGCGGCGAAGGGATTGTCGCCCAGGGCGTAGATGAACATGCCCGGCTTCGTTCGCCTCAGGAAGAAGGCGACCACGCAGCACATCACGGCGAACACGATGATCGGCATCGGCACGCCCAGCACATTGCCCTGGCCGAGGAACTGGAAACCATCCGGGAGGTTCGGGCTCCATTGCACGACATCGAGCTTGAACAGCGCCGTCTGTCCGAGGCCGGCGAGGAAGAGACCGGACGCCAGCGTCGCGTAGAGCGACGGTACTTCGGCATAAGCGATCAGCCAGCCGTTGAGCAGGCCGAAGACGAGAGTCAGCAGCGACGCCTGCAGGAGCGCGACCCAGAACGTGTCGCCGTCCTGCACGAGCTGCAGCACCAGACCCGACGGCACGGCGAGCACGGCGATCAGCGAAAGGTCGATGCCGCGGCCGATCACGACGACCGCCATGGCGAGGCTGAGGATGCCCAGCACCGCCACGTTCTGCAGCAGGTTCAGCATGTTCGACGTCGACAGGAAGCCGCGCAGGAAGATCGAGAACACGCCGAACAGGACGACGAAGATCGCGAAGACGATTCCCTGTTGCGTGAGCCGAAGCGGCTTCTTCACGGCAATCCCCTTTCGCGGGTCCGCAGTGCGAAAAAAATTTTCGACTGTGCAAATATGGTCACCCGAGGGCCGGGCATAAGTCAAATACGCAGGCCGCGCGCAGGTCGCTTCAGTTGCTGCGAAAGGAATTCAGTCTCCCTCCCCGCGAGCGGGGGAGGAAATGCTTTAACTCCTCACTCTTTGGACGGCGGCCTTCCAGCCGGCGTAGCGGCGATCGCGGGATGGTGCGGCTTCGGACGGACGGAAGGCTCGGTCGAGCGACCATGTCGCCGACAGCGCGTCGAGCGAGGGCCACAAGCCGGCCTGCAGGCCGGCGAGGAAAGCCGCACCAAGCGCCGTGGTCTCGATCACCTTGGGCCGTTCGACCGGCGCGCCGACGGTGTCGGCCAGCCGCTGCATCAGCGGATCGTTGACCACCATGCCACCGTCGACCCGAAGCTCGTCGATCTGCGCGCCATCGCCGCGCATCGCCTCGATCAGGTCGCGGGTCTGGTAGCAGACCGAATCGAGCGTCGCGGCGGCGATCTCAGCCGGGCCGGTGTCGCGGGTCAGGCCGAGCAGCGCGCCACGCGCCTCGGCATCCCAGTACGGCGCGCCGAGGCCGACGAATGCCGGTACCATGTAGACGTTGTGGCCGTCCTTCGCCTGGGCGGCCACGCCCTCGACCTCGGCCGAAGACTTGATCAGGTGCAGCCCGTCGCGCAGCCATTGCACGGCGGCGCCGGCGATGAAGATGCTGCCTTCGAGCGCGTAGGTCCGCCGGCCATCGAGCTGATAGGCGATGGTCGTGAGCAGCCGGTTGTTCGACTGCATGGCGATGGAGCCGGTGTTGAGCAGCGCGAAGCAGCCGGTGCCGTACGTGGCCTTCACCATGCCGGGCTTGATGCAGGCCTG
>DASXQC010000946.1:0-6202 GCA_036493235.1 Reyranella sp. | reverse complement strand
CGCGCGGCGCTGAGCGACAACGGCGCAGCGATGACCGCCGCCGAGATCACACAAGGGCTCGCACGCCTCGGCATCCTGCACCAGACAACACTTGCTTATAGCCCGTACCAAAACGCTAAATCCGAGTCCTTCTGGGGCCCGGTCGAAGGCCGCTTGATGGCCATGCTGGAGCATGTGCCGGACCTGACCTTGTCCGCGCTCAATGAGGCGACGCAGGCGTGGGTCGAGCAGGACTACAATGCCAAGCACCACAGCGAGATCGGCGCTACGCCGATCGCCCGGTTCCTCGCCGGTCCCGCCGTCACGCGCGACTGTCCGGGCAGTGATGTATTGCGGCTGGCGTTCACGCGCTCCGACACGCGCACGCAGCGAAAGAGCGACGGCTCGATCGTCATCGAGGGCCGCCGCTTCGAGATCCCCAATCGTTATCGGCATCTGACGCGCATCGAGGTGCGCTACGCATCATGGGACTTGGGCCACATCCACCTTGTCGATGAGCGCACCGGCAGCGTGCTCGCGCGCCTTTATCCGCAGGACAAGACGCAGAACGCCAGTGGTTTGCGCCGCACGCTCGATCCGGTCTCGACCGCATCGGCCAAACCGGTGCCCACGCCGGTTGCGCCGGACCCGACCATGCCACCCCTGTTGGCCCGCATGCTCGATAAGCAGGCCACGACAGGCTTGGCGCCACCCTATCTGCCCAAGGACGAAGCCACCACCGACGACGGAGAGACGTCATGACCAAGAAGCTGCTGGCGCTCTATGGCCTGAAGTGGAACCCATTCGCGCCCGATGTGCCGGTCGAGGCGTTGCACGTGTCGCGCCGCATCGAGTCCTTCTGCTGGCGGGCCGAGCAATTGGTCGGCGAGGGCGGCTTCGCCCTGGTGACCGGAGCGCCCGGAACCGGCAAGTCGGTGACGCTGCGCATTCTCGCCGAACGCCTTGGCGCGCAGCGCGACGTCAAAGTCGGCATCCTCACCAGGCCGCAAGCCGGCCTTCCGGACTTCTATCGCGAGATGGGCGACCTGTTCAGCGTCGAACTCCGTCCCGCCAACCGCTGGGGCGGTGCCAAGTTGTTGCGCGACCGCTGGCAGACGCACATCGATGCCGCGCTGTCACGGCCGGTCCTCATCGTCGACGAGGCGCAGGAGATGCTGCCGGCGGTGCTCGCCGAACTGCGCCTGCTGTCGTCGGCCAAGCTCGACAGCCATATCCTCCTGACCGTCGTGCTCGCCGGCGATGGCCGCTTGCTCGAACGCCTGCGCTCCGACGAGTTGATGCCGCTCAATAGCCGCATGCGCGTGCGCCTCGCGCTCGAACGATCGACGCCGGATGAACTGTCCGAGTTGATCGTGTACGCGCTGCAGAAGGCCGGCGCCGTCAAGTTGATGACGCCGGAGCTGATCGCCACGCTCGCCGACCACGCTCTATGCCGAGCGCGGCATAGGGCGTGTTATGCCGCACGCCGAACTATGCCGAGTGGGCGCGTTTTCCCCAGGATTCGCGCTGACCGGCCTATGATCGGCTCGGCATAGTTCATCCTGTCCCTCCGCTTTCAACAGCGGAGAACAGGAAGATGGAAGTTGACGACTACCTGGGCAGAAGCCGGCTGTTCCGGCGTCTCAGAAGCAGGCCGCACGGACAGCTCGTCGAGCGCTACGCCGCTCGTCTTGTCGAGGAAGGGCACGCTCGCCACAGCACATGGCGATGCCTCAACATGATTGGTGGGTTCCTGGGTTGGATCGCGAGCCGGCGCTGCGCTCTGGCCGATCTCGATGAACATGTCGTCGAGCGCTACCTCCAGCATCGAGCGCAGCGACAGACGATCCAACGTGGAGACCGGCCAGCACTCAAGCGATGGTTGGTGATGCTGCGCAAGGAGGGCGCGATAGCGCCAGCGGCGCCGCCATCGCTCACGCCACACGAACGGATCTTCAATGCGTTCGGCGAGTATCTGCAGACAGAGCGCGGATTGGCGCGCAGGTCGATCGAGCGCCATCTGCCGGTCATCCGCCGGTTCCTGCACGAGGTGTGCCCTGCTGGAGAAGCAGATCTGGGCAAGATCGGTCAGAAGAACGTGATCCGCTACATCGAATGCCACGCGCGAGATTGGAGCCCGAGCACGGGCAAAGTGATGTGCACTTCACTGCGGAGCTTTCTCCGTTACCTCCATTATCGGGGGCTCAACCCGCGTGCGTTGGCCGGCTGCGTGCCGTCGATACGGTGCTGGAAGCTCGCGAGCCTGCCAACATGCCTGTCTGCCGCTCAAGTCCAGAAGGTACTCGACGCCTGCGAGCGCACGACCGCGATGGGGCGGCGCGACTACGCCATCCTGTTGTTGCTGGCCAAGCTCGGCCTCAGAGCCGACGAGGTCGCAACGCTCACCCTCGAAGATATCGACTGGCGTGCCGGCGAGTTGATCGTTCGCGGCAAGGGCCGGCAGCGTGCACGAACGCCGTTGCCTGCAGATGTTGGTGCCGCCATTGTCGAGTATCTGCGCCATGGCAGGCCGAAGTCGTCGTGCCGGCGGCTGTTCGTCCGCACTCTCGCTCCGCACGTCGGCTTCGCACGCGGCTCCTCGATAACCTGGATCGCCAAGGCCGCCCTCGATCGCGCCGGCATCGACGGCTGCACACGCCCTGGCGCCCACATCTTCCGGCACAGCCTCGCCACCGAGCTGCTCCGCTCCGGCGCGACCTTGTCGGAGATCGGCCAGCTGCTGCGGCACGCGAGCCACGACACCACCCGGATCTATGCGAAGGTCGACATCGAGGCGCTGCGGACATTGAGCCTGCCCTGGCCGGGAGGCGCGCAATGAGCAAGCTGCGCACCGCACTCGAGAAGTACGTGAGCATGCGCAAAGGGCTCGGGTACAAGTTCGAGCACCAGACACAGCGACTCGCCGACTTCGTCACCTTCATGGAGAAGCGCAGGGCCGCGATCATCACGACGAAGCTCGCGCTCGCATGGGCGACGCTGCCAGCCAATCGGCATGCATCCTGGGAGCTGAGATTGACCGACGTGCGCGGCTTCGCGCGCCATGTCGCCATCTTCGAACCGCGAACCGAGGTGCCGCCCGTCGGCATCCTTCCGGGATGGAAGCGTGCCAAGCCCTATGTCTACAGCGACGCAGAGATCGATGCGTTGCTGGCAGCGGCGCTGGCCATGCCGCCTGAGGACGGGTTGCACCGATGGACCTATCACACGCTGTTCGGGCTGATCGCGGTGACGGGCATGCGCATCTCCGAAGCGCTCGGCCTCGAACGTGACGATGTCGATCTGGACGCGGGCATGCTGACGGTCCGCCTGACCAAGTTCGGCAAGTCGCGGCTCGTGCCATTGCACGCGACGACGTGCGAGGCGTTGCGTCGCTACGCGGACCGGCGGGATACGCTTCTTGGATCGCGCTGCGGCTCGACCTTCTTCGTCACCATGCAGGGCAGCCGCCTGGTGCGCCAGTATGTGTATCGCGTCTTCTGGCGGCTATCGCACAAGATCGAACTAAGGCGCCCCGGCGATCGAACCAGGCCTCGTGTGCACGACTTCCGGCATCGCTTCGCCATCCGAACGCTCCTCGGCTGGTATCGCGAAGGCAAGAACGTCGAGAGCCAACTCCCGGTGCTCTCCACCTATCTCGGCCACACCTGCGTTCGTGACACCTACTGGTATCTCTCGGCCTGCCCGGAGTTGATGGAGGAAGCGGCACGGCGTCTCGATCGGCGATGGGAGGCCGCCCCATGACGTCAGCCGCGTCCACCTGCAACGTCGCCACGCTGATCGAGCGCTACTTCACCGAGCGGCTCATGCGCCAGCGAGAGGTCAGCGCCAACACGATCGCATCCTATAGGGACACCTTCCGACTGCTGTTCCTGTTCGCACAGGCACGGCTGCGCAAACCCCCATCGGCCCTGTTGCTCGGCGATCTGGATGCACCGTTCATCACGGCCTTCCTGAGCGATCTGGAGACGAAGCGGGGCGCCAGCGCCAAGACGCGCAATCTGCGCCTGACCGCGATCCGCTCGTTCTTCCGGTTCGTGTCGTTCGAGGAGCCGGCCCACAGTGCTCTGATCCAATGCGTACTTGCGATCCCGAGCAAGCGCCACGACAAGCGACAGGTGCACTTCCTGACGCGGCCGGAGATCGAGGCCCTCCTCGCCGCACCCGATCGGGCGACATGGCTCGGCCGCCGCGATCACACGCTGCTGCTGGTCACGGCTCAGACCGGCTTGCGTCTCTCCGAGCTGACCGGCCTCGACCGCGACGCCGTTCACCTCGGCACCGGCGCGCACGTTCGCTGCGTCGGCAAAGGACGGAAGGAACGATGTACGCCGCTGACGACGCTGGCCCAACGCGCCTTGCAGGCATGGCTCAAGGAGCCGGCGCGAAAGGGGGCGACAGCGTTGTTCCCCAACCTGCACGGCGGGCGGCTCAGCGCCGACAGCGTCCAGGCGCTGCTGGCGAAGCATGTGGCGGTCGCCAGCGAGAGCTGCCCATCGTTGAAGTCGAAGCGCGTGTCGCCACACGTGCTGAGGCACAGCGCGGCGATGGAACTGCTGCAGGCCGGCGTCGACTGCTCCGTGATCGCGCTGTGGCTCGGCCATGAATCGATCGAGACGACGCAGACTTACCTTCACGCGCACCTCGCACTCAAGGAGGCGGCATTGGCCAAGCTCAAGCCGTACGAACGCGGCAAGCGAGCCCGCTTCCGTCCCAACGACCGACTGCTCGCCTTCCTCGAAGCGCTGTAGGCGACCAGACTATGCCGAACGGGATGCTGCCGCCGTCAGCGCAGACGACGGCGGCAGCATGACAACCGCGCATCATCACGAAACCACTCGGCATAGTTCGGCGTGCGGCATAACACGCTCAGGGCAACCCACGCGCGCTGATGAATATCGCCGGTGAGTTGCTCAGCGTCGCCGCGCAGCGTGAGGCCCGCCACATCGACGAGAAGCTGTTCCTCGAACTGTGCGCCGCGCCGCCGGTGCCCGAGGCCAAGACGGCAAGGCAGCGGAGATGACCTTGCTGCCGGTCGAGCCCGCTTGGCGTCTCGCCGAGCGCGCCGAGGAACACCGATGGTTGGTCACCGGGCTCTGGTCCGAGCAGGCCGTCGGCATCGTTGGCGGCGAGCCCAAATGCTGCAAGTCGTTCCTCGCCCTCGATCTCGCCGTGGCCGTCGCATCGGGCACGCCGTGCCTGCGCCGGTTCGCCGTGTCACGCGCCGGCCGTGTGCTGCTGTTCGCTGCCGAGGACGCCCTGCACATCGTGCGCCGGCGCTTGGAAGGCATCTGCGCCGCAGCGGGGTTGGCGCTCGCCGACCTCGATATCCAGGTCATCACCGCGCCCATCCTGCGCCTCGATCTCGACGCCGACCGGAGGAACCTCGCCGACACCGTCGCTCGCTTGTTGCCGCGCCTGCTTATTCTCGATCCGTTCGTGCGCCTGCATCGCATCGACGAGAACGCCAGCGGTGAGGTCGCGCCGTTGCTGGCCTTCCTGCGCGAAATGCAGCGCCGCCACGGCACCGCCGTGCTCGTCGTCCATCATGCCAGGAAGGGTGGCGGCGGCGTACGCGCCGGGCAGGCGCTGCGCGGCTCGTCCGAGTTCCACGCCTGGGGCGACAGCAATCTCTACCTGCGCCGCAACGGTGATGAGATCGGACTGTCGGTCGAACATCGCGCGGCGCCGTCGCCGAAGCCGCTGACCATCGAGCTGGCACAGCGCGGCGACGCCCTCGCTCTGGAAGTCGCCGATCGCGGCGAGCCGGTGACGCCGGCGCCCAGTTCGCTCGACGAGCGCATCACGGCCATCCTCGCCAGTGCCGACCAGCCGATTCCGTTCGCCGAATTGCGATCCCAAGTTCGCGTCCGCGCCGCCACGCTCCTCGAGCGGATCGGTGCACTCTGCGGCGACGGCCGCATCGTTAAAACCAACGGTGGTTATCGTCTCGCCAGCACCTGAACGCCCAGGTATCCAAGGGGGGCGGTTCCGGTTCCCGTTCCCAACGTCTCTACAGCGCGCGGGAATGGGAACGAGAATGCGGGGCTCATTCTGCGCCACAGCGCCACAGCGTCTCTACACGTCCTTGCTTCCCTTCTGGACCGAACTTCCTTGGTTCGGCCCCAGCGGAGCTTCCTTCATCCCGGCCACACATCCAGATCGCTGCCGTGTCGAGTGGCGGTCAAGACCGGCCCACTTGGGC
>DASXQC010000945.1:0-7103 GCA_036493235.1 Reyranella sp. | reverse complement strand
CGGCGCTTCAGCGCCGAGGTGACGGTCGGGCAGTCGGCGTCGTAGCGGTTGTTGCGGATGCCCATGCGCACCTTCTTGTCGAAGTCGACGCCGTCGACCTCGGCCAGGAAGCCGTGCACGAAATGCTGCCGCGCCTGCTCGCCGTCGCTGACGATGTCGATGCCGGCATCCTCCTGGCGCTTGATGGAGAGCGCGGTCGCGTCCTCTTTGGCCTCCTGCAAGGGCGCGCCGGTGAGCGTCCATGGCGCCCACAGCACGTTGGGTGTGGCGAGCCAGGAGGGCTTGGGCAGGCTGCCCGCGATCGTCGTCTCGAACATTCTATCCTCCCGATACGGTGTTCATTGTGGTCATGCCGAGCGCCGGCCTCGCCTCTGGTGGCAGCACCTGGCCGAAGGTGCCGGGCGCGCGCCAATGCAGCGTGCCGAACGCCCCGCAGCTCTCGCACACCGAGCGCCAGCTTTCGTGATGCGCATGGCAGGCCGAGCAGCGCCATGCCTTGTCGGCCGGCGCGTGCGCTGCGCGGGTCAGCCAGTCGTGCACCTTGGCCTGGTCCGACTGTGCGCGCTCCTCGACCTCGGCCATCAGGCGGCAGACCCGCACCGACGGATTGCTGCCGCCGGCGGCATCGAGATGGCGGCGTGCCTCGCCCCACAAGCCGGCATCGAGGGCGACCTGGGCCAGCGCCAGGTTGCTTTCCATGTCGTCGGGCATCTGCGCTGCGAGCTTGCGCACGATGCCGACGCGCTTCAGCGGATCGTTCTCGCCCGCCGCCTTGAAATAGAGCTCGGCGAGATCGGGATGCGGCGCCAGCGCCCAGGTGCGCTCCAGCGTCTTCATCGCCCGCTTGCCGTCACCGGCCTTGATCTGCAGCTCGGCCAGCCGGCTCGCGGCGGCAATGCGCTCGGGCGCGAGATTGAAGGCATCGCGCGCGAAGGTCATGGCGTCGGTGTCGTTGCCGTCGAGCTCGGCGGTGCGGCTGCGTTCGACCAGCAGCAGCGCGCGGAGTGTGCGGCCCCGGTTGGCGGTCACCACCTTCTGGCGCATGCCGGTCTCCAGCGTCTCCTGCGCCGCCTTCCATTGGCCGGTCTGCGCCTGCATGTCGAACAGCGAATGCACGACCCATGGCGTCTGCGGCCTGATCGCGAAGGCGCGCTGGGCGTAGTCGAGCGCCTGCTGCTGGTTGCCGTCGTGCAGCGACTGGGCGATCAGCCCGCGCAGGCCGAGGAACGCCATCTCGTCGTCCTCGAGCATCGCCTTGAACGCGCGGTTCGCACTCTCGCGGTCGCCGTTGAGCTGCGCCGCCTGCGCCGACAGCAGCAAGGTGAGCGGCGGCTCGGACAGGAGCTGCTCGGCGCGCCTGGCATGACGCTGCGCCTCCGTGCCGTCGCCCGCGGCGACGGCGGCGAGCCCCTGTGTCAGCTCGCGATAGCCCTTGCGGCGGCGGCTGTCGCCCCAGCCTTCGAGCAGCGCGCTCGGCGCACCGATGATCCAGCGATAGGCCAGCCACAGCGCCATGCCGAGCAGGATCAGGATGACGACGCCGACCAGCAGCACGCCGAGGCTGGTGTCGAGGCGCCAGCCGCGGAAGACGACGGTGACCGTGCCCGGCCGCTCGGCGAGCCACACCGCGGCCAGCATCAGGACAGCGGCCAGTGCGAACCAGATCAGCGTGCGGACGAAGGTGATCAATGCGCGCTCTCCAGCAGGGCAACGCCCTGTGCCGCGAGCTGGTCGACCGCATGCTGTGCCGCGAGATGCGCGTTGGCGCGCGCCAGCCAGTCGGCCGTGGCGCGCGAGGTCTGCGGTGGCAGGGACTTCACCAGCTCGACCGCCTTCGCCACGTCGCCGGCATTCGCCGCGGCCTCGGCACGCGCGAGCCTGGCCTCGACCGAATCGCCCTCCACGTCGGCGCCGATCCGGCGCAGCGACACCACGCTCTTGAGCTTGCCGAGCAGGCGCTGCCAGAACGAGTTGTCGGCCAGATCGTCGGCCATCGCGGCCTTGGCCATGGCGGGGAAGGTCGCCGCGAGGCTCGCCCGCGAGGCGACGCCCTTGGCGGCCACGGGCTGCAGCGCGCCGACCAGCTCGGTCAGCTTGGCGTCACCCTTGTCGTCACCGCGTGTCAGCGGCTGAAGCAAGGTGAGATCGGTGGCAAAGGGGAGCCCCGCGGCCACCGCCGCGCTGATATGGGCCGCAACGGCGACCACCGCCGAGCCGCGTGCCGCGGCCAGCGCCTTCTGCTCGTGAGTGACGCTGGCCGTCGCGGCTTCCGTCGCCTTGTCGACCGAGGACTTCTGCCCGGCGACGGTCTGATCGAGCGACTGCAGGGCCGCGCGCAGGGCGACGATCTCGGATTTCAGCGCCGACGTGTCGGCTTTGAGCGCCGAGGTGTCGGCCTCGGGCTGCGGCTTGCTCTCCAGCGCCTCGACCTTGCGGCGCAACTCGGCGATCGCCGGGTCCGGCGCCGCGGACCGATTGTCGGACGGACCGGCCTGCGCCGCGGTATTGGCGGCGGCGCGCACCTTCTTGTCGAGGTCGTCCAGCCGCGCGTTGATCTCGCGTTTGGCCGCGTCGAGCTGGGCCGTGTCGATCACCGGTGTGGCAGGCGCAGCCGCTGGTGCAGCAGCGGGGCCGCGCCACAGATTTCTTGCCTCCTGCGGCCAGTAGGGCAGCGACAGCAGGGCGACGGCCAGCACGATCACGGCGGCGACCAGGCCGGTGACGAAGGCGCCGGCAACACCCAGTCCGCGTCGCATCGGCACGATGGTGGCATCGACGAGCCTGGGCTTGGGGTCGGGCTCGATCGAGGTTTCCGGGGGTGGGCTGGCGTCGGTCATGGGGTGCGGGCTTTGTACGCCGGGCGGGGGCAGGCGGTCGATCTCATCCAGCACGGCCTGCCGGGTGGGACGCTCTGCCGCGACGGTCCGGGCAAAGGGCAGCGTGCCGAGCGGCTGGGCGGCCGCCGGGCTGATGGCGATCGCGCTGACGGCGCGGCACGTATCGGCCAGGCCGGCCGCTGTCACCAGCTGTACGAAGGCGTCCGATGCCCGCGGCGAGAAGAAGGTGGCAACGTCGATCGCCCGGGCGGCCAGGGCGGCGCGTGCGGAGTCCGGCAGCGCATCGGCCTGGCGTGCCTCGTAGAGCACGACCCGGTTCACCTCGAAGCCATCGGGCGCGGGGGAGCCCGCGACGTCGGCGCCGCTCACATGCAGCAGCGGGCCTTGGGCTGGATCGAGGCGCTGCCGCACGAGATCGGCCAAAGCCGCCGCATCCCCCGATGCCGAGGTCACGCTGTTGAAACCGAGTCCCTCGGCCGTCGCTGCCGTGGTGTCGCCGACGGCGTAGATCGGCTTGCTGCGCTGCTCGCTCGCTTCGGCCAGCGCGCGGGCGCCGTTGGCCGACGTGAGCAGGATCGCCTGGCATGCTGCGAGGGTTGCCGCGAAGTCATCGGGCGGAGGGAGCACCTGCAGGCGGAACAGGGGCGCGATCACCGCCTGATGCCCGCGGGTCGCCAGCACCTGGGCGAGCGCCGTGGCCTCGCGTTCCGGCCGGGTGATCAGGACGCGCATGACTATCGATTCTTAAAGAAGGACGACGCCTTCGAGGGCGAGCAGCTTGCGCTTGGTCGGCAGCCCCTGGCCGCCGGAGAAGCCGCCCTCGCTGCTGCCACTGCCCAAGACGCGGTGGCAAGGCACGATGATCGGGATCGGATTGCGGCCGCAGGCCGTGCCGACCGCGCGGGCGCCCGAAGCGAGCGCCATGGCGATGCCGCCGTAGGTCGCGGTCTCGCCATAGGGGATCTCGCTCATCGCCTTCCAGACGCTCTTCTGGAAGGCGGTGCCCTTCGCGGCGAGCGGCAGGTCGAAGGCCTTGAGCTTCCTTTCGAAATACCGTTCGAGCTGGTGCCGTGCCTCCTTGAGCACGGGCGACAGATTGCTGTTGTCCCGAGCCCGTTCCCCGGCGCTGGCCCAGCGCACGCCGGTCAGCGTTTCGCCGTCGCCCTCCAGCGCCAGCCGGCCGACCGGGCTGTCGAAGTAACAACAAATCGTCATGCCGTGAGCGTAGCGTTCGCGCGCTTCGTTTGCCAACATGGGGCGATGGCGGAGGGTGGGACAATAAAGAGACGCACTTTGCTGGCGGCCGCGGCCCTGTGGCCGGCGACGGCGCTTGGCCAGCCGTCGCAGAAGCGCCAAGCCTCGTCGGAGCCTGCGCCGCCGGTCGTGTTCGTGCACGGTAGCGGCGATTCGGGCGCGCTCTGGATCAACAACATCTGGCGCTTCGAATCCAACGGCACCAAGCGCAACCACCTGTTCGCGATCGACTTCAGCTATCCCTCTGCGCTGGCGGACGATTCGAAGGTCCAGCCATTCAGGTCCTCGACCGCGGACGCGATGAAGGAGCTGCAGGCCGTCGTGGCCCAGGTGAAAAGGGAGACGCGCCGGCGCAAGGTGGCGCTGGTCGCCTCGTCACGCGGCGGCAACACGGTGCGCAACTACCTGAAGAACGGCGGGGGCGCCGACTCGGTGAGCCATGCGGTGCTGTGCGGCACGCCCAACAAGGGCATAGTCATCTCCGACACCATGCTGGTCGGCAGCGAATTCAACGGTGCCGCACCCTTCCTCAAGGCGCTGAACGGCGGGCCGGACGACCTCATCCCCGGCGTCGAATTGATGGCGATCCGCTCCGACAACAACGACAAGTATTCCCAGCCCGACGCGCGCTTCGTCGGCCAGCCCGGCAAGCCGACCGGCGTGGGCTACGACGCCTCGGAGCTGCGCGGCGCGCACAACCTGACCATCGACGGGCTCGATCACCGAGAGACGGCGTTCCACAAGCTCGCCTTTGCCGCGCAGTACCAGTTCATCACCGGCAAGGCCGCGGGCACCCTGTTCATCACGCAGGAGCCGAAGCCGACGCTGAACGGCCGTGTCACCGGCATGGCCGACGGGCTCTACACCAACCTTCCGGTCGCCGACGCCGACGTCGACATCTACGAGGTCGATCCCAAGACCGGCGAGCGCAAGACGCTGCAGCGGGTGCATCACAAGACGACCGGCGCCGACGGCCAGTGGGGCCCGTTCATCGGCAGCTCGGACGCCTATTACGAGTTCGTCCTGCAGATGGCGGGTCAGCCGATCACCCACACCTATCGCTCGCCCTTCCTGCGCTCGAGCGACGTGGTGCATCTGCGGCCCGAGCCGTTCGCCAAGACCGACGAGCATGCCGCTTCCGTCGTGGTGATGAGCCGACCGCGTGGCTACTTCGGCGTCGGTCGCGACAAGTTCTCGCTCGACGGCAAGGTGCCGCCGGGAATTAGCGACGGCGTGCCGGCGGTGTCGACCGGCCGTCTCGCGTTCGACGCGACCCCGCGCACTGTGCTGGCGGTGTTCAACAACGAGACCATCCCGAGCCGCACCTGGTCCGCCCTGCACAACCACATCGCGGTGGCTGAGTTCATGAATTAGGACGCTTCGCGTCAGCGAAGCGTCCGGCGGCGTGTAGTGCTGCAGGGAGCGGAGCGACCGAAGCGCGGGCGCTGCACCGTGCCTATACGGTGCATCTTACTTCTTGTACGTGTACCGGAAGTCGCAGTGGCTCGCGCCCTGCATGATGGTCTGGCTGCGGTCGAGCTTGAGATTGGGGTCGTAACCCTCGCAGAACGCGCCGTCGCGGTTGCACGACAGCAGGTGCCCGATCTCACCCAGACCCATCGCCTTGTAGGTCTCGGCGTAGCGGCAGCGCGTGACGTTGAAGGCGAAGCTCTGGTCGGTCTGCTCCTTGACCTCGATCTCCAGCGCGCCGCCCTTGGTCCAGAGCGGCATCACATCCTGGAAGGCCTTGAGCGAGGGCCCGCCCGGCGCGGCGGCGGCAAAGGCCTTGGCTTGTTCGATAGCAGACCGTCGCACCGACTCGGCGACCGTCTTCTTCGCGACCTCCTCGCCGTGGCTTGCCTTCAGCGTCTCGTAGACCTCCTTCAGTATTTCGGCCTCGATCCTGCGCTTCTCGAGCATCGACAAGCCTTCGGGATGGGCAGACTGGGTCATGGGTGATCCTCCTGTTCCAAGGAGATTAGCACCCTGCCAGGCGGGATTTTCTGGACGGAATTTCAGCAAGACTGCATTATTGCGGTCGTATTTGCAGTGAGATCCGGGGGGATCATGAAACGGGGAATTATACGGGTGGCGATCGCGATCGCCGCCGCCGGTTTGGTGTGCGCTTGCGCGCTGACTGAAGACAAGGTTCCGATCGACTATGTCGCCAATACGGACGTGACGCCGGTCGCAGGAGCCGAGGCGGTGTCGCTGACTGTCACTGCCGTCGACCGGCGCACGCAGTACGTCGATCGGATCAGCACCAAGAAGAACGGCTACGGCATGGAGATGGCGCGGATCGTCGCCACCAACGACGTGGTCGAGGTGGTGCGCGGGGGAGTCGAGCGCGAGCTGAAGGCGCAGGGTTATGCGGTCGGTGCCGGCGGCTTGTCGATCACCGTCGAGCTGCAGAACTTCTACAACAACTTCCGCGTTGGCCTGATGACCGGCGGCGCCGCATCCGATGTCGCGATCGTCGTCAAGGTCAGGAACGCTGCGGGGACGCTGATCTACTCGCAGGGGTACGACGCCAGCACCACCAACGACGTCTTCATGGCCTCTGGCACCAACGCCAAGGAGTCGTTGCAGAAGGCGTTGACGCTCACGACCCGGAAGATCGTCGACGACAAGGCACTGCAGGCCGCCTTGCTGTCGACGCGGACGCCGCCGATCCCGACCCGCGGCGCGGGAGTGCGGTCATGAGACAGCCTCTCGCCATGCTTCTGCTCGCGCTCGGCCTGGCGCCGACCCTCGCCGGCTGCGCTACGATCACGACCGGCACGACCCAGCCGATCAACTTCGACTCCGAACCGCAGCAGGCCGAGTGCACGCTGACGCGCGAAGGCGAGACACTCGGCAAGATCACGACGCCGGCTCCGCTGACGATCAAGCGCCACGCCTCGACCATCCATGTCGTCTGCCGCAAGGCCGGCTACGAGGATGGGCGCATCGTCATGAACTCCCGCTTCGAGACGTCGAGCGCCGGCAACTTCCTGCTCGGCGGCGTCATCG
>DASXQC010000944.1:0-1679 GCA_036493235.1 Reyranella sp. | reverse complement strand
CATCACCTGCTTCACCAGATTGGCGCCAGTCTCGGTTTCGGAGACGGTGCGCGCCAACCGCACTTTGCGCTCGGCCTCGATGCGATCGGCGACGGCATTGCCGATCGCCTGGTTCGGCACCCACGGCAGGCCGAGCAACGTCTTGTCGAGATGGATGTGGCCATCGACCAGCGGCGGCATCACCAGCACGGCAGGCTCGGACTGCGTCGGTGGCCGCAGAGCAATGATGCGGCCGTCGCGGATCTCGATGTCGTGCCGGCTGCCGTCGGGCAGCGTCGCGTTGCGGATCATACGCCTTTGTTAGCCGATCTTGGGCCGCGCGTCCTTGGTCGCCTCGAGGATCTTGGTGGTGATCACGTCGTCGAGCTTGGGCGCGCCGGCGCTGAACTGCTTCAGGTCGTCATAGAGCGCGATCTGGTCCTCCCACACCTTGGGTTCGAACGCGCCCCAGCCGTTGGCCTTGGTGTTCTCGTTGAAGGCGAACTTCAGCAGCACCTTCAGCCCGTCGAGCTCGTCGTCGCGCTTGAAGTTGGGATACTCCTTGACCAGCAGGTCCGCTGCCTTCTCCGGGTCTTTCTGCGCGAAGGCATAGCCGCGCCCCTGGGCCCGCAGGAAGCCGTCGAGCATCTCCGGCTTCTTGGCGATCGTGTCCTTGGTGGCGTAGAGCGGCAGGGCATAGAGCTGCACGCCCGCATCCCATAGCCGCAACGTCACCGGCGGCTGGCCGAGCGCCTTGATCGCGGTGGTCGAGGTCAGCCAGCCGGTGAAGGCATCGACCTGGCCGGTGAGCAAGGGCGTGAAGTCGGCGCCGACCACCACCACCTCGACGTCCCTCTCGGGGATGTTGTGCTTCTTCAGGAGCGCGGTGAGCAGGATCTTGCCGGTCGCCTGAATGCCGATCCTCTTGCCGACCATATCCTTGGGCGTGCGGACCGGCTTCTTCTCCAGCGAGAAGAACGTGTAGGGGTGCTGCTGCAGGGCAGTCGCAAAGCAAACGACCGGGATCTTCTGCGATGCCGCCAGCATCAGCGACGGGCTCGACGAGACCTGGCCGATCTCGTAGCGGCCGGAGGCGACGATCGCCACGCCGTCGATGTTGGGCCCGCCCGGCTGGATCTGGACGTTGAGCTTCTCCTCCTCGAAGTAGCCGAGCTGCTTGGCCACCACCTCGCCGATGTTGTTGTTGCTGGCTAGCCAGCCGAGCTGGAGGTTGATCGTCTGCGTCTTGGCCTGGGCGAACCCACCCGATGGCAGGAGATTTGCAGCGGCCGCCACGGTGGCGGCAGCCCCTGTGAACACTGTGCGGCGGCGCATTTTGGAGTCCTCCCTGATTGTATGTCCCGCAACCCGCACGATAGACTGCAGCAAGACACGGACCAAATCGAGGTTCTCCTCACCGAGGCTACACTCATGGCCAAGTCCTTCGACGTCCAACCGGTCGACGCCTCTTTCGGGGCAGTGATCACCGGCATCCGCCTGCCCGAGCTCGACGAGCCGACCTGGAAGGCGTTGCACGCCACCTGGCTCGAATACGCCCTGCTGATCTTCCCGGGCCAGTTCCTGAAGAAGAACGAGCAGATCGCCTTCGCCAAGCGCTTCGGTGCGCTCGAGTTCGAGATGGGCGCGGTCAGCAACGTCCGCGAGGATGGCACCTTGCGGGCGCCGGAAGAGGGCGACGA
>DASXQC010000943.1:0-3794 GCA_036493235.1 Reyranella sp. | reverse complement strand
CCAGCACCTTGGCCTCGACCTCGACGCGCTCGGCGGCGGCGACTTCGGCAATGTGCGCGGCGACCTTCTCCTCGGCTTCCTTGAGTTTCGCCTCGTCGGTGTTGCGCAGGTCGACGGCGAAGACGGCGCGATTGGGCACGACGTTGATCAGGTTGGGCCTGAGCGACAGCGCGCCGACGGTCGCGACCTGGTGGCCGCCCATTTCCCACGCCAGCTTGCGCGTGAACAGGTTCACCGAGGCGGCGAGATAACCGGCGTCACGGCGCAGGCGCATCGGCGTCGTGCCGGCATGGTTGGAGACACCGGTCACGGTGTACTCGGTCCACGAGATGCCCTGCACGCTTTCGACCACGCCGATCTTCACCTTCTCCTCGTCGAGGATCGGGCCCTGCTCGATGTGCAGCTCGAGGAAGGCATGCGGCTTCAGCGCGCCGGGCTGCGCGGTGCCGAGATAGCCGATGCGGCGCAGCTCGTCGCCGACCGCCACGCCGTCCTTGTCGGCCGCAGCATAGGCTTCGTTGAGGCCGATGCCGCCGGCATAGACCAGGCTGCCCATCATGTCGGGCTGGAAGCGCGCGCCCTCCTCGTTGGTGAAGAAGGCCACCGCAATCGGCCGGCGCGTCGTGACGTTCGCTTCGTTCAGCGCCCGCACCACCTCGAGGCCGGCGAGCACGCCGTAGTTGCCGTCGTAGCGGCCGCCGGTGCGGACGGTGTCGATATGGCTGCCGGTCATGACGGGTGCCAGGTTTTCGCGTCCGGCGCGCAAGCCGATCACGTTGCCGATCGCGTCGACGCGGACGTCGAGGCCGAGCGCCTTCATCCAGCCGACCACCAGGTCTCGGCCCGCTCTGTCCTCGTCGGTGAGGGCCAGGCGCGCGCAGCCGCCGCCCTCGATCGCGCCGATGCGGGCAAGCTCGTCGAGCGTGTCCAAAAGATGGCGGGCGGAAAGTGCAGGCATCATCACGGGGTGACCCTATCACGCCCCCTCACCTCACCAATGGGTGAAGCCGTTTGTGATCTGGTTTGGCTTGCCAGAACGTACGTGCAGGGTCACTTAAGGCGCTGACCATGGCCCGTCTTCTCGCCTTCCTGCTCGTCCTCCTCGTCGCCGGCCCCGCACTCGCGCAGTCGTCGTTCGCGCAGTCGTCGGTAGTGAAGACCGAGAACATCCGCGCCGAGCTGGTTTCGGAGGTGTCCGCCGTGAAGGCCGGCGAGCCGTTCTGGGTCGGCCTGCACTTCACCATCAAGCCCAAGTGGCACACCTACTGGAAGAACCCGGGCGATTCGGGCCTGCCGACCGAGATCAACTGGAAGCTGCCCGACGGCGCCAAGGCCGATCCGATCGTATGGCCCGCCCCGACCTTCTTCGACATCGGCGGGGTCATCAACTACGGCTACCACGACGACGTCGTCCTGCTGACCAGGATCACGCCGCCGGCCGATGCCTCGGGCCCGCTGGTACTGAACGCCGACGCCAACTGGCTGGTGTGCGAGGACGTGTGCATCCCGGAGGAAGGCAAGTTCTCGCTCAGCCTGCCGGTCGGGCCCGCGGCCAAGCCGGGCGACGCCGACACGCGCGCGCTGTTCGACAAGGCGCGGCGCACCGTGCCGACGGAGAGCCCATGGCCGGCGCGCTTCGGTCTGTCGAAGGCGGGCGATCCGACGCTGGTGATCGATGCCAAGGGGCTGAAGGCCGACACGATTCGCGACGCGTATTTCTTTCCTGCCGAATGGGGGCCGGTCGCGAACATGGCCAAGCAGAGCGTCAGCGTAACCGCCGACGGCATCCGCATCCCCCTCAAGAAGGGCGACGCCAAGGCCCCGGCACCGCAGCAGATCGCGGGCACGCTGGTATTGACCGAGAAGACCGACGGCGGCGAGCAGCGGCAGGCGTTCGATGTCGTCGCCAAGAACGATCCCGCGGTCGCGACGTCAGGGCCGCTTACTGCGACCGGAGCTGAGTCGATCTCGCTGGTGCAGGCGCTGCTGTTCGCTTTGGTCGGCGGGCTGATTCTCAATCTGATGCCGTGCGTGTTCCCGGTGCTGGCGATGAAAGCTGCGGCGTTCGCGCGATTGGCCGGCCATGAGCGTCGCGCGATGCGGCGTGATGGTCTTGCCTATACCGCCGGTATCCTCGTCGCCTTCGGCGCGATGGCCGCGGCCGTGGTGGCGATCCGCGCGTCGGTTGGCGACGTGAACTGGGGCTTCCAGTTCCAGTCGCCGATCTTCTCGCTGCTGATCGCATACCTGTTCTTCGTGATCGGGCTCAATCTCGCGGGCGTGTTCGAGATCGCCGGCGGCTTCACGGGCGTCGGTCAAGGCCTCGCAGCAAAGAGCGGCGCGACGGGCGCGTTCTTCACCGGCGTGCTGGCGGTCGTGGTGGCGACGCCGTGCACCGCCCCGTTCATGGCGGCCGCGCTGGGCTTCGCGCTCAGCCAGCCGGCGCCGCAGACCTTCGCGGTCCTGCTGGCGATGGGGCTGGGCCTCGCCCTTCCCTATCTCGCCCTGTCAATGACGCCGGCGCTGCAGCGGCTGATGCCGCGGCCCGGCGTGTGGATGGACCGGCTGCGCCAGTTCCTGGCGTTTCCGATGTTCGCCTCGGCGGTCTGGATGATCTGGGTGTTGACCCAGCAGACCGGGCCGGACGGCGTGATCTACGCGCTGGGCGGCATGGTGCTGATCGCCTTCGCGATCTGGCTGATGCGCATCAGTAGCGCCGGCACGCTCGGCTCCTGGCTACGCCGCGGCGTGGCCGCTGCCGCCGTGCTTCTGGCCTTCGCCGCGGTGCTGAAGCTCGAAGACGGTCCCGCGGCCGCGTCGAGCGCGGGTGGACCGTCGCAGGGCGTGAGCTTCGAGGGCTGGGAGCGCTTCTCGCGCGATCGCATGACCCAGGCGGCCGCAGCCGGCAAGCCGGTGTTCGTCGACTTCTCGGCGGCGTGGTGCATCACCTGCCTGGTCAACGAGCGCGTGGCGCTGGAGACGCCGGCCGCCCGCAAGGCATTCGAGCAGACCGGCACCGTGAAGCTCAAGGGCGACTGGACCAACCGCGATCCGGAGATCACCGGGCTCCTGAAGGAGCTGGGCCGCGCCGGCGTGCCGCTCTATCTCTACTGGGCGCCGGGTGCGCCCTCGCCGAAGATCCTGCCGCAAGTCCTGACCGAAGCGTCCGTCATCGCCGAACTGCAAACCAAGCGATAGGAGGCCCGCATGTCGATGATCGTCCCCCGCCGCTCGCTCCTGCTCGGCAGCGCCGCGCTCGCCCTGGCGCCCGTGACGGTGTTTGCCGCCAGCGACCTCGGCAAGCCCGCCCCCGCTTTCAGTGCCGGCGATTCCAACGGCAAGGCGTGGTCGCTCGACGCGCTCAAGGGCAAGATCGTGGTGCTGGAGACGACCAACCGCGACTGCCCCTATGTCGGCAAGCACTACCGCGCCGGCAACATGCAGGCGCAGCAGCGCGAAGCCGCCGCCAAGGGCGTGGTCTGGCTGACCGTCGCCGCCTCCGCGCCCGGCGAGCAGGGTTTCGTCACCGCCTCCGAGGCCAACGACACGGTGAAAAAGAACGGCGCCGCGCCGGCTGCCGTGCTGCTCGATCCGAAAAGCCGCATCGCGCGCGCCTACGGCGCGACGGTGACGCCGCACCTGTACGTCATCGATGCCTCGGGCGTGCTGGTCTACAAGGGCGGCATCGATTCGATCCCGTCGTCGAACGTCAACGATATCCCCAAGGCCAAACAGTATGTGCGTGTGGCACTCGACGAGGTGCTGGCCGGCAAGCCGGTGAGCGACGCCTCGAC
>DASXQC010000942.1:0-15203 GCA_036493235.1 Reyranella sp. | reverse complement strand
GATGCTGGGCGCGGTCGTGCTGGTCGCCGGCGTGGGTTACGGCACCTATTGGTATGCCGTCGGCCGTCATTACGAATCGACCAACGACGCCTATCTCGGCGCCGACAGCGTGACCATCGCGCCGAAGGTGTCGGGCTACGTCACCGAGGTCGCGGTCGGCGACAACCAGAAGGTCAAGGCCGGCGACGTGCTGGCCCGCATCGATCCGCGCGACTACCAGACCGCACTCGACAGCGCCAAGGCCGACCTCGAGAACGCCCAGGCGACGGCGGCGAACATCGACGCGCAGATGAAGGAGCAGCAGGCGACGATCGCCCAGGCGCAGGCCGCGGTCGATTTCTCGCAGCAGGAGTACAAGCGCTACAACGACCTCGCGCGTACCGGCGCCGGCTCGGCGCAGCGCCAGCAGCAGGCACAGTCGGATCTGGCGCAGCGCCAGGCGACGCTCGCCGCCCAGCAGGCGCATATCGACGTGCTGAAGACGCAGCGCCAGCAGGCAGACGCGGCGATCGCATCGAAGCAGGCGGCGGTCGACCAGGCGAAGATCAATCTCGCGCAGACCACGCTCACAGCGCCGGTCGACGGCGTGGTCGGCGACCGCACCGTGCGCCAGGGCCAGCTCGTGCAGCCCGGCACGCGCCTGCTGACGGTCGTGCCGATGCAGAACGTCTACCTGGTCGCGAACTTCAAGGAGACGCAGACCGGCAAGATGCATCCCGGCCAGAGCGTGACCGTCGACATCGATTCCTTTCCCGGCCATCCGATCAAGGGCACGGTCGACAGCCTGGCGCCCGGTACCGGCGCGCAGTTCGCGCTGCTGCCGCCCGAGAACGCGACCGGCAACTTCACCAAGATCGTGCAGCGCGTGCCGGTGAAGATCGTGCTCGATCCCAAGGATCCGCTCGCCGCCGACCTGCGGCCGGGCCTCAGCGTCACCGCCACCGTCGACACGCACAGCAAGCCTGTGCAGACGGCGGCGCAGCCCGCTCCTCAGGCCGGGAGCAGCAAGGCGCAGCAATGACCACCGCCGGCCCGCATGGTGGGCAGGGTGAGCTGACGCTGCGCGACTGGCTGGCGGTCGGCGGCGGCATCCTGGGCGCCTTCATGGCGATCCTGGACATCCAGATCACCAATGCCTCGCTCGCCGAGATCGGCGGCGCGATTGGCGCCACGCCGTCGGAAGGCAGCTGGATCTCGACCGGCTACCTGATGGCCGAGATCATCGTCATCCCGTTGACCGGCTGGCTGGCGCGCACCTTCGGTTTGCGCCGCTTCCTGTCGATCAACTCGATGATGTTCATCGGCTTCTCGATCCTGTGCGCCATGAGCAACAGCCTGAACGAGATGATCCTGTGGCGCGCCGGCCAGGGCATCACCGGCGGCGTGCTGATCCCGACCGCCATCACCATCGTGCGCAGCCGCCTGCCGGCCAACAAGCAGCCGATCGGCGTCGCCCTATTCGGCATGGTCGCGACCTTCGCGCCGGCGATCGGCCCGACGGTCGGCGGCTGGCTGACCGAGAATTGGAGCTGGCACTATATCTTCTATCTGAACGTCATCCCCGGCGCGGCTGCGGTCGCGATCCAGCTGTGGGCGCTCGACAAGGAGCGGCCGAAGCTCGAGGAACTGCGCGGCGCCGACTGGCTCGGCATTGCGTCGATGGCGATCGGCCTCAGCTCGCTGATCTTCGTGCTGGAGGAGGGGCAGCGCGAGGAATGGTTCGATTCGCGCCTGATCTTCGCCGCCGCGATCGCCGCGGCCATCGGCATCGCGGTGTTCCTGATCGCCGAGCTCACCGCCGACAAGCCGTTCATCAACCTGCGCCTGTTCAGGAACCCGGCGGTCGGCGGCTCGGGCATCCTGATGGCGGTGTTCGGCGCCACGGCGTTCGGCTCGGTCTACCTGATCCCGTCTTATCTCGCCCAGGTCCAGGGCTACAACGCCCAGCAGATCGGCGAGGTGGTGATGTGGAGCGGCATCCCGCAGCTCTTCCTGCTGCCGCTCATGCCGTTCCTGATGAAGCGCGTCGATCCGCGCCTGCTGGTGGCGGGCGGCCTGATCCTGTTCGCGGTGAGCTGCTTCATCAATGTCGACATGTCGCCCGACACGGCGATGGACCAGCTGATGCTGCCGCAGCTCCTGCGCGCCGCCGGCCAGCCGCTCGCGACCATCCCGCTGACCCAACTCTCGGTGGTCGGCCTGACGCGGCGAGACACCGCCGATTCGGCCGGCATCACGTCAGTGATGCGTAACCTCGGCGCCTCGATCGGCATCGCCATGCTGTCGACGGTGGTGCAGATCCGCGAGCAGGTGCACTTCTCCACCATCGCCGAGGCGATGAGCCAGAACAGCCTGCGACTGCAGGAGCGCCTGCAGAGCCTGGGCGCGATGTTCGGCTCGCACGGCGTCGACGCCAACACTGCGACGATGCAGGGCACTGCGTTGATCGCCCAGCAGGTCCGCCAGTCGGCGACCGTGATGGCCTATGCCGACAGCTTTTGGATCCTCGGCGTCTGCATCGTCGTCAGCCTCGCCACTTTGCTGATCCTGCGCAAGCCGCCGAAGGGCGCCGCGATCGCCGCCGACGCGCACTAGACAGTTTCACTTGGACATCATCGTCCTAAAGGCTGTGACAACCGCTCTCGGCGAAGGCGTGTTTTGGGCAATGGACCGGGCCGATGCGGTGCGCCATTGCCCGCAATAGGAGTCTGGCGCGGCCTGGTGCAGTGTCGTGCTCATGATCACTGCCTTGCGTCCCAAAAACTTCTTGCCAAAACGCGCGCCGCGAGTGCGGAGGGCCACAGATTCGGAAAGCCTCTCGCTTTCAAAAAGTTTTGGGACTCGGAGGCCTCCGATGCCGATGCCATCGGCATCCAAGCCGACCCACGCTCCTTTGCGACTCATGGGACGGGCGTGGGCTCCGGTTTCGATGGCCCGCTTGCTACTCGCTTGCCTGCTCGCCCTCGTGTCGCTTCCCGCGGCGGCCCAACCGTCGGTGCAGGGTCTCGATCACATTCCCATCGTCGTCCGCGATCTCGAGCGAGCCGCGGCGGATTTCGAGGCGCTGGGCTTTGTGCTGAAGCCCGGCCGGCCGCACGCCAACGGCCTTCGCAACGTCCACGCCAAGTTCGCCGACGGCACCGAGCTCGAGTTGATCAGCCCGAGCGCTCCGGTCGATGAATTGTCACATCGCTACGTCGAGTGGCTGCGTCAGGGCGATGGACCGGTGTCCTTCGGCCTGTTCGCGCCGCACTCGACGCCGGCTTCGTTGGAGGGCGTCTTCTTCGATCATCGCCAGAAGTCGCCGACCGATCGGTCCGAGCATTTCGCCCATCCCAACGGCGCGTCGACCCTGAGCGCGGTCTGGCTGGCTGGAAGCCCCGTGGAACGACAGTTCGTCGAGCTTGCGGGCAGGCCGCCGATCGATCGGGCGGCCTGTGCGCCGTTCGGATCGGTCGTGCGGGTCCTGCCTCTGCCGGAGGGTGAGATCGCGCTATTGCCGGCCAGCGTGCAGCGATCCGGCCGGCCGATCGTCGCGGCGACGGTCTCCGTCAGCAGCCTCGATCCGGTACGCCGCTTCGTGCGCTCGGCCGTCGATTGCCCGCGCAGCCTGTGGGTCGAGACCCACGGGCTGTGGCTGGAATTCCGAGTGACATGATCCTACTGCGGTTCGATCTTGGCGATCTTCACGTAGTCCGCCCACTTCGCGCGCTCCTCTCGGTCCTGCTGGGCGCACTGTTCAAGGTCGAGCTTGCGTGGCGTGAGCGCGAACTCCTCGACCAGCCGCTTGTTGATGGCGGCCGAGGAGGTCGCCTCGTTGATCAGTTCGTTCAGGCGCTGCTTGATGTCGTCGGGCACTGCCTTGGGCACCGCGATGGCAAGGAAGCCGGTGCTGACGAAGCCCGGGTAGCTTTCGCTCAGCGCCGGCACGTCGGGGTAGAGCGAGCTGCGCTCGGGTAGCGAGATCGCCAGCGGTCGCGCCTTGCTGGCCACGACCTGGCCGCGCGCCGCGGTGAGGTCGACGAACATGAACTGGATCGCGCCGGCATAGAGGTCGGTCCAGGCATTGCCGATCGCCTTGTAGGCGACGCCCTGCCAGTCGAGCCTGGCCTTCTCGCCCAGCACGGCCGACGGCACCTGCGAGCTGGCGTTGAAATAGCCGTAGTTCAGCTTGCCGGGATTGGCCTTGGCGTAGTTGGTCAGGTCGGCGATCGACTTGAATTGGCTGTCGGCCGGCACGACCAGGAAGGCGCCGCTCGAGCCGATCACGCCCACGACCTGGAAGTCCTTCTCCGGGTCGTAGCCTGGGTTCTTGTACATGTGGACGTTGGCGGCGTTGGTCGAGGTGGTGGCGAGCATCAGCGTGTAGCCGTCCGGCGCCGAGGACTTCACCGACAGCACGCCGACGATGCCGTTGGCGCCGGCCTTGTTCTCGATCACGAACGGCTGGCCGGTCTTGTCCTCGATGTACTTGCCGACAAGCCGCGCGGTGATGTCGCCCGAGCCGCCCGGTGCGAACGGCACGACGATGTGCACGGCCTTGCTCGGCCAGCTGTCGGCGCGTGCGGCGGCGGGCAGGGTGGCAAGGAGGGGCGCAGCCAAAAGCGCGCGGCGAGACAGCGATCTGCGAAATGTAGGCATGCGCTGCAGTCTAGAGGAAACGCTGCGCATGGACAGCGCACGGCGTGCAGCCCTACCTTGCGCGCATGTCACAGACTGGCCGCCCACCGCTCTCCGGAATCCGCGTCGTCGACTTCACGCGCGTCATCGCCGGACCGTTCTGCACGCAGATCCTCTCGGACATGGGCGCCGAGATCATCAAGATCGAGAATCCCGACGGCGGCGACGACACGCGCAAGGGCGCTGGGCCCCGCGCCGGTGGGCCGACCGGCGAGAGCCACTTCTTCATGACCTATAATCGCGGCAAGAAGAGTGTGGCGCTCGACTTCACCAAGCCCGACGGCCAGAAGGCGGTGCACAAGCTGATCGAGAAGGCCGACGTGGTGATCCAGAACTTCCGGCCGGGGGTGCTGAACCGTTACGGGTTGCACTATGCCCAGCTGCAGGAGAAGAACCCGAAGCTGATCTATCTCTCGATCTCCGCCTACGGCCAGACCGGCCCGTTGTCCGATCGACCGGGTTACGATCCCGTGCTCCAGGGCGAGTCGGGCATGATGAGCGTGAACGGCGAGGCCGACGGCGAAGGCATGCGCCATGCTATCGCGATCGTCGACACCATGACCGGCATCCACGCGGTGGCGGCGATCAACGCAGCGCTCTATGCCCGCACCTCTACGGGCAAAGGCCAGCACATCGACCTCGCGCTGTACGACACTGCGCTCGCCTGCCTCGGCAACATGGGCTCGTACTATCTAATTGGCGGCGACCAGCCCAAGCGTGCCGGCAACGGCCACTTCGCCTCCGCTCCCAACGGCTCGTTCGAGACCGCGAACGGCAAGATCTACATGGCGGTCGCCAACCAGAAGCTGTTCACCGATACCTGCAAGGCGATGGGTCATCCCGAATGGGCGACCGATCCGCGCTTCGCCACCATCGCCGACCGCGTCGCCAACAAGCCGCTGCTCATGAAGATGATGGAGGACGTGCTCAAGACCGACACCAAGGAGAACTGGGCGCAGAAGCTGCGCCATCTCCCGGCCGGCCCGATCCGCACCATGAAGGAGGCGCTCGACGAACCCGAGGTGAAGCGCCGCGGCATGCTCAAGACCTACCGGCACAAGCGCGTCGGCGAGGTGCCGCTGATCGGCTCGAACTACCGCTTCTCCGACACCCCGGTCGACGACACCCGCCCGCCGCCGTCGCTCGGCGAGCACACCGAGCAGGTCCTGAAGGACCTCGCCGGCTTCGGCGACGCCGAGGTCGCGGCGTTACGCGAGAAGAAGGTCATCTCATAGGACCGCGCCACTTGCGCAGGATCGCGGTCGTCTCGTCCCCCTCCGGGACGTCGCCGAGGTCGTGGTCCCGGACCGGCGCAAGGCGCCCTTGTCGGAGATCACCACCGCCATCGAGGTCACCGATAGTGGGGTCTTGATCATGTTTGTCCCTTTCAGCGGCTGGCAGGACCTTGCGCGGATCATTCGCAGTGCTCTCTCCGGAGGTGGAAGGCCGGGGCTGGGAAACGCGGCGCTGCAAGGGTGAGGGTCGGGGGCGTTAGTATATTGTGGGGAGTGAGCCGTGGCGGATTCGGACGGCAATGAGTTGGTGTGTTTATTCGTCGACGATCTGACGGACTACGCCGTGGTCGTCGTCGACGACGCGGGCAAGATCCTGACCTGGAACGCCGGCGCGCAGATGCTGCTGGGATACGCGGCGGACGAAACGGTCGGCCGGAACTTTGCCGCGCTTTTCTCGAAGCTCGATCCCTCGACCGCCGAGTCGAATGCCTCGATCTCGGATGCGGTGCAGTGGGGTCGGCACGAGACCAATCGTGCGCTGGTGCGCCGCGACGGCACCCGCTTCCAGGCCAACATCGTCCTGCGGCCGATCTCCGACGCGTCGAAGAAGGTCGTGGGGTTCGGCATGATCCTGCACGACATCGACCGGTCGCGGCGCATCGCGGCGTCCGTTCCGCCGGCGCCGTCCGCGTCGGCCGCTCCGCCGCGCGGCAACGCCAAGATCCTGGTCGTCGACGACAATCAGGGGGTTCTCGGGATCGCCGTGGACCAGTTGACCAGCCTCGGCTACCGCGTGATCGCCGCCACGAGCGGCGTCGATGCGCTCGAGATGCTGCGGCAGGACGATCAGGTCGACCTGCTGTTCACCGATGTCGTCATGCCGGGTGAGCTGGCCGGCCGGGCGCTCGCGGCCAAGGCGATGGAACTGCGCCCCGGCCTCAAGGTCCTGTTCGCGTCGGGCTATTTCGAGGGCGCTCTGGTGGGCAAGGGCGAGCTCGAGATCAACGTGCAGTTTCTGCCCAAGCCGTACCGAAAGCAGGAGCTCGCCCAGAAGATCGAGGAAGTACTGAGCGCGTCGTCCTGAGGAACCGGTCGCACGTAGCGTAGGCGCCGGACCTGCGATACCAATGGCGCCGCAATGAAAGACGCCGTCGCCGTGCCCCCCTATCTCGCGCCCGGACGCGACCTGCGGCTGGATTTCTTCCGCGGGCTGGCGTTGTGGTTCATCTACCTCGACCACGTGCCCGAGAACATCCTGAGCTGGATTACCGTCCGCAACTACGGCTTCAGCGACGCCACCGAGATCTTCGTCTTCATCTCGGGCTACACCGCGGTCATCGCCTACAGCCGCATGATGCTGAAGGACGGCTGGGTGCGCGCCTCGGTCCGCATCTATCGCCGGGTCTGGCAGCTCTACGTGGCGCACATCCTGCTGTTCGTCGCCTTCACTGCCCAGATCGCCTACGTCTCGATCGCCCGAGACACGCCGCAGCTGATCGAGGAAATGCAGCTGATGGGCCTCGGGCAGAATCCCTACCGGGCGATCCTGGAGGCGGCACTGCTGAAGTTCCGCCCGGTCAACCTCGACGTGCTGCCGCTCTACATCGTGCTGCTGGCGGCCTTTCCGCTGGCCTTGCCGGGGCTGCTGCGCTGGCCGTGGGCCGTCCTGCTGGCCTCGTTCGGGCTCTATGTCGCGAGCAGCCACTTCGACTGGAACCTGCCCGGCTATCCCGACGACAAGGTCTGGTTCTTCAACCCCATGGCGTGGCAGGTGATCTTCTATTGCGGCGCGGTATTGGCGGTGGTCGCGCCTCGCCTCGAGGTGTTCGACCGACGACGATGGAGCACGACGGCGGTGGCCGTGCTCTACCTCGCCTCGGCCGCGTTCGTGGCGATGTCGTGGCATTACAATGCGTTAGAGCGCCTTATTCCCGATTGGCTTGCGCGACAAATCTACCCGATCGACAAGACGAACCTCGATATCTTGAGATTATTGCACTTCTTCGCCTTGGCCTGGCTGACCCGCCTGGTGGTGCGGCGAGATGCCGGTTTCCTAAAGTGGCGCATTTTCCTACCGATTCGCAGGTGCGGGGAGCAGTCCTTGCAGATATTCTGCGTTGGAACATTTCTTGCGGTTACCGCTCAGATCATCGTCGCCCACTACGAAGAAACCATCTTGTCGCAGATTTTCGTGAGCCTGGCTGGCCTTGTCGTGATGTCGCTGTTTGCGTTCGCGGCCCATAGCCTCAAGTCGCCCGTGCCCGCCAAGGTGCGGGCATGATGCGTTGGGCATTCGCGGCGGGCTTGGCAGTGGCGGGTTTATGGTCGACAGGCGCGGCAGCCGAATGGCAGTGCCGTGCGCCGCGTGAGCTGCTGACGCTCGGCAACTCGTTGGAGATTGCCAAGACGGCGGTTGCCGAGGAGCGTGACCTGCGCATCGTCGCGCTGGGCTCTTCCTCGACCCAGGGTTACGGCGCGAGCAATCCGCAGTTCGCCTATCCGGCCCAGCTCAAGATGCGTCTCGACAAGGCGCTGCCGGGCATCCACGTCCATGTCTGGAACAAGGGCGTCGGCGGACAGGATGCGGCCGAGATGGTCGAGCGTATGCAGACCGATGTGAAGCCCGAGCACGCGCACATCGTCATCTGGCAGGTCGGCACCAACTCGGCGATCCGCCGCGATCCGCTCACCAAGTTCGCCGAGAAGCTGCGCACCGGCATCGACATCGGCCATTCGCTGGGCGCCAATTTCATCATGATGAACCTGCAGTACGTGCCGGCCGTCGTGGCGCTGCCCGACGAGGAAGAGTACGCGCGGGTGATGGCGGACGTCGCCAAGGAGAAGGGCGTCGGCCTGTTCCGCCGCTTCGAGATCATGAAGTCGTGGTACAACGACGGCATGCCCTACGCGCAGTTCGTCATCAACGATGGTCTGCATCTCAACGACTTCGGGCAGAAGTGCATCGCAAAGCTGCTGTCGCAGTCGATCCTCGACAACATCAACCCCAGGCAATTGACGGGGGCGGCAAAGTCCGCACACTGAACCTTCCGATGTCCGGGAGGCTCAATGAAGAAGCGTCGCTTCGTCGATTTGTCGATCTATCTCGAGAACGACGTGATTTCCGATCCGGCCCCGTTCGGGCCGAAGATCGAGTACCACAAGCATGAGAACACGGCGGCCCAGATCGCGGGCTTCTTCCCCGGCCTGAAGAAGGAAGACCTGCCCGACGGCGCGGGCTGGGCGGTCGAGAACGTCAACCTCTCGACCCATAACGGCACCCACCTCGACGCGCCCTATCACTTCCATCCGACGATGAACAAGGGCGAGCGCGCGATCACCATCGACGAGGTGCCGCTCGACTGGTGCTTCCAGCCCGGCGTGAAGCTCGATTTCCGCGACAAGCCGGACGGCCACGTCATCACCGCCAAGGAGGTCGACGACGAGCTGAAGCGGATCGGCCACACGCTGCAGCCGCTCGAGATCGTCGTGGTCAACACGCGCGCCGGCTCGCGCTACGGCAACAACGACTACGTCAATTCCGGCTGCGGCATGGGCTACGACGCCACCATCTACCTGCTCGAGCGCGGCATCCGCCTCACCGGCACCGATGCCTGGAGCTGGGATGCGCCGTTCTATTTCACCGCCCAGAAATGGGCGAAGGACCACGATCCGTCGATCATCTGGGAAGGCCACAAGGCCGGCCGCGACATCGGCTACTGCCATCTCGAGAAGCTGCACAATCTCGAGGCGCTGCCGGCCGACGGATTCACCATCTCCTGCTTCCCGCACAAGATCCGCGGCGCCTCGGCGGGCTGGACGCGCGCGGTGGCGATCTTCGACTGACACGACACAAGGTGTGCATCGGCCAGCCTTCGAAGTGAGCTCCGGTTATCTTGCTCAAGCCTTGGTTGCGGCATAGGCTTCCGCTGTCAATGACAGGGGAGCCGTGTCATGACCCTCCAACTCAAGGTCTACAACAACGGCGATCATGCCTGCCTGGTATGGCTGCCTGACGACACCAAGCCGATCCCGCAGTGCCGCGGCTTCACGATCACGAAGCTGAGCGGCGGCAACGTCAGCTACCTCCACGGCTTCGTGGGATTCTCCGATGCCGACAAGCTCGATCCGGCGGCGCCGTGGAAGTTTCCGTTGCAGCGCTTCATGTGGTGGGACTACGGCGTCAAGCCGGGCGATAAGGTCCAGTACTCGGTCGTTCCGGTCATCGGCCCGGATCACACCCATCTCGAGCTCGCCAAGGATAAGGCTAGCGCGCTGAGCGAGGCGGTGACGATCACGGGGCAGATGTCGCCCAACGTCAGCGCCTATTTCAACAAGGGCATCGTCGCTGCGCAGTGGGTGTCCCGGGCGCTCGCCGACGTCGGCAAGAACGCGAAGATCCAGGACCTGATCGGCACGCCCGGCAATTCGTTGCGCAACGCGCTGAGCGGACTGCTGCGACCGCAGATTCTCTCACTGCTGCAGGCCGCCAAGAACGAGGGTGGCGAGATCTACGCGGCACTCTACGAGCTGAATGACCCCGAGCTGATTGCCGCGCTTACCGCGCTCGGCAAGAAATGCCACCTGATTCTCGCCAACGGCGCCTTCAACTCGAAGAAGCCGGACGAGAACGCCACCGTTCGCGCCAAGCTCAAGGACAAGATCGATCTCCACGATCGCCTCGTCTCCAGCGGCCACTTCGCCCACAACAAGTATGTCGTGTTCTGCGGTCCTGACGGCAAACCCAAGAGCGTCCTGTCGGGCAGCACCAACTGGACCATGACCGGCCTCTGCACCCAGGCGAACAACGGCATCATCGTCAAGGATCCGGATCTCGCAGCCGAATTCCTCAATGAATGGAACCTGCTGAAGGCGGCCAGAAACAGCTATCCGCCGTCGCTGGCGAAAACCAACGGCACGACGAAGACCCTCGCGGTGGATGGCGGCAAGATCACGCAATGGTTTGCGCCGACCGACAACGCCGAGGACCTCGACTTCGCGCGCAAGCTCATCTCTGCCGCGCAGCACGGCATCCTGTTCCTGTTCTTCAATCCCGGCCAGTTCGTCGGCACCGACCAGCCGCAGAAATGGACGCTGCTGCAGAACGTCCTGAACCGCCACCATCAAGGCGCGGCCGACTACAATCCCGGGCTCTATATCCACGGCGTCGTGAACCAGGAGATTCCCAATCTCACGACCGAAGCGGCAGCCGACGAGAAGCCGAAGAAGCACGCCGCTCTCGATCCGACACAGCCGGCCAATCCCGTCACCCTGTTCAGCGGCGGCAACACGCCACCCCAGCGCCTTCGCTACGACTCGATGGTGCCGAAGAACATCAAGGACACGTTCCATGATTGGCAGACCGAGATTCTCGGCAGCGGTGTGCACGTCCACAGCAAGGTGATCGTGCTCGATCCGTTCGGCGAGCATCCAGTGGTGATCACCGGCTCGCACAATCTCGGTTACAAGGCCTCTCATGCCAACGACGACAACATGATGGTCGTTGAGGGCAACCCGCAGCTCGCCGCCGCCTATGCGGCGAACATCATCGCGATCTACCAGACCTACCGCTGGAACGCCTATGTCGAGGCCCATCGCCAGGATCCGCAGGTCTGGCACGGCCTGGTCGACAACGACACCTGGCAGGACGGGTATTTCGACGGCGATGACCTCGCCGAAATCCAGTTCTGGCTCGGCATGAAGCCGACGGCCAAGAGCGATTCGCCGCCGGCGCCCCCGGGGCCGCCGGCGCCCGATGTGACCTCGCACGATCCGGCGACCGGTGAGCCCGCGAAGGCGCGTACCCGGCCGAAGAAGGCTTCCGCCAAGGCGGCGGCAAGGAAGGCGCCCGCCCGCAAGCCAGCGGCCAAGAAAAAGGCGCAGGCCAAGAAGAAGGCCCAACCCAAAGCGAAGGCGCGGTCCAAGAAGAAGGCCTAGGCCAAGCGGGCTCATGACCCGACGCCGCTTCTTCCTCGCGGGCCTCGGCGCGTCGATGGTGGCGCCGGGCGCGGCGCTCGCCTGGCCAGACCGCCCGTTGCGCATCATCGTCGGCTTCCAGGCCGGCGGCGGCAGCGACGTGATCGCGCGGCTCGCGGCAGAGCGGCTGCGGGTGCCCCTCGGCGGCGCGTCCATCGTCGTCGAAAACAAGCCGGGTGCGGCTGGGTCGCTCGCTGCCGACCTGGTGCTCGGCGCGCATGACGGCCACACGCTGCTGGTGCTGAGCGACAGCCTGCTGACGGCGTCACTGACCAACCGGCGTGTGCACTTCCAGCCCCTGCGCGACTTCAAGCCTGTCAGCCTGCTGGCAGAAGGCACGATCGTGGTGGTGGCCAACGAGCATGCGCCATTCCGCGACTTCGCGTCGCTCGTGGCCTATGTGCGGGCCAATCCGGGCAAGCTGAACTACGTGACCGCCGGGCTGGGCGGCCAGCAGCATCTCACCGCCGAGTACATGGCCGCGGCGCTCAAGCTCGACATGACGCATGTGCCGATGCGCGGCGGCTCGCAGGCCACCCAGGATCTGCTGAGCGGCCAGGTCGACGCGGGCGTGCTCGGGGTCGGGCCGACGCTGCCCCACATCCGCTCCGGCAGGCTCGTGCCGCTCGCCGTCAGCGTGGCGACGCGGCTGCCGCAGCTTCCCGAGGTGCCGACGCTGGGCGAGGTCGGCCTGCCGGGCTTTGCGGTCGGCCAGTGGTTCGGCCTGGCGGTGCCGGCCGATGCGCCCGATGAGGTCGTCACCCGGCTGGCCAACGCGGTGGGACAAGCACTCGACGACGACACGACGCGCCGTCATTACGACGACGTCGGCTTCACCGCACATCCGTCGAGCCCGGCCGAGTTCGTCGACAAGATTCGCACCGAGGAGACGCGCTGGCGTAAGCTGATCGCCGAGCGCGGCCTCAAGCTCGACTGATCAAGCCCTACAGCCAGCCAAGGCGCTTGAAGCGGAGATAGAGCCAGCCGCACAGCGCCACGATCGCGCCGATCACGACGTAGTAGCCGTACTTCCAGTGCAGCTCCGGCATGTGCTCGAAGTTCATGCCGTAGATGCCGGCTATGGCGGTCGGCACGGCGAGGATCGCGGCCCACGCCGCGAGCTTGCGGGTGATCGCGTTCTGCTGCGCCTGGCCCGCCATCAGGCTCGCCTCGAAGGCAAAGGCCAGCACCTCGCGCAGGGTGTCGATGTCTTCCTGGACGCGACGGATGTGGTCGCTGACGTCGCGGAAGAGGGGCTGCATCTGCGGCTCGATCAGTTCCTCGTCGGCATGCTCGAGGCGTCGGCAGACCTCGACCAGCGGCGCTACCGCCTTGCGCAGCTTCAGCAGGTCTCGCCTCAGGCTGTAGAGCCGGTCGACGGCCGACTCGGACAGCGTCTTGTTGAGCACGCCGTCCTCCAGCGCGTCGACCTCGCCCTGCACCGCTTCGACGACCGGCGCGTAGTTGTCGACGATGAAGTCGAGGATCGAATAGAGGATGTAGTCCTCGCCGCGCGCCAGGCTGATGGGGCAGGATTCGACCCGCTCGCGCACCGTGCCGTAGGAAGTCGACGGGCCGTGGCGAACCGACACGACATAGCCCTTGCCGACGAAGATGTGCGTCTCGCCGAACGCGATCGCGCCGTCGATCACCTGCGCGGTGCGGGCGACGACGAACAGCGCGTCGCCATACTTTTCGACCTTGGGATACTGGTGCGCCTTGCCCGCGTCCTCGATGGCAAGTTCGTGCAGGTGCAGTTGCGCCTGTACGCGACGCAGCAGGTCGGGGGATGGCTCGCGCAGGCCGATCCAGACGATGCTGCCGTCCTTGCCGGCCCACTCGCCGGCCTCCTCGATTGTGATGTCGTGAAGCCGGCGGCCCTGCGCATAGACGCTAGCGGCAACCAGACCCGGCTCGCGGGGCTTGGCGGATGAGGGAGTGAACGTATCCATCCTGCTCGAACGGAATGCTTTTGGGTCGAGTTCCAAAGCGGAGACGCGAATAAGGCAAAATTGTGATTTTTTGATAGAAGGTCTTGCCATTAAAATCAATCAAGATATATCTTATACATGTTTAGACACAGACAGGAGAACTCTATGCGAGTTCACGACCATCATCATGCCCACGGACACCGGGGGCATCACCACCATGCGATCGGCCGGCACGGCATGCGCCGCGGCGGCTGGGGCCGCGAAGACGGAGAGCGAGGCGGCCGGCGTCGCCGGGTCTTCGACTCCGGCGAGCTGCGGCTGATCCTGCTCAAGCTGATCGCCGACCAGCCGCGGCATGGCTACGACCTGATCCGCGCCATCGAGGAATTGAGCGGCGGCGTTTATGCGCCGAGCCCCGGCATCGTCTATCCGACACTGACCATGCTGAACGAGATGGGCCATGTCGAAGAGGCTTCTTCGGACGGCGCTCGCAAGGCCTTCTCGATCACCGCCGAGGGCTCCGAGTACCTCGCAGCCCGCAAGGCCGAGGTGGACGGGCTGCTGGCGCGTCTCGCGGAGTTCGCGACGGCGCGCGAGCGCACCGACCGCGGGCCGATAAGCCGGGCGATGCAGAACCTCCGCGCCGTTCTGATCAACCGGTTCGAGCGCGACGACGTTTCGCCCGAGGCCATGCACCAGGTCGCGGCGATCCTCGACGACGCGGCGCAGAGGATCGAGAAGCTGTGAGCTACGACAGCACCGTCCGCGTGCCGACCGCCCACGCCAGCCGATATCTCCAGCAGCTCTGCAAGCACTGGCGGCACAACCTCGCGGTCGAGTTCGACGAGACGACCGGCCGCGTGACCTTCCCGCGCAACGCGCGCGGCGCCGACTGGCCAGCGGAAGCGACGCTGGCGTTGAACGCGCACGACGATGGCCTTGAATGCCAGCTCGTCGCGAGCGCCGAAGGGCAGCGCGAGGCGCTGAAGGGCGCCGTCGCCCGCCACATCGACCGCTTCGCCTTCCGCGAAGTGCCGCTCACCTTCGACTGGCAGGACCAGGGGTAACGCGATGGACGAGAAGATGCAGACCGTGCTCGACGCCTACCACGCGCGCATGCGCGAGGAGGAGAAGATGCGCGAGGGCCAGGGTCCGCGCGGCCCAGAGTGGCGCGACCGTTCGCTGCTCGCCGTCGGGCCGGAGACCGGGCGGCTGATCAACATCGTGGCGCGCCGCCTCGAGGCGCCCACCCTGCTCGAGCTCGGCACGTCGTACGGATATTCCGGCATCTGGCTGGGCGACGCAGCGCGGGCGAGCGGCGGCCGGCTGATCACCATGGAGCTGCAGGAGTACAAGTCCAATCATGCCCGCGAGATGGCGGCCA
>DASXQC010000941.1:0-45949 GCA_036493235.1 Reyranella sp. | reverse complement strand
CGGCAAGTTCGTAATCTTGGGTTTGCGCGTAGGCGAGTCCAAGGCTGGACGGGGGATCAGAAGAAATGTCGGCCTTGGACCCCAGCGCGCTGCGGCCGTAATACTCGCGCATACACGCCCAGGGAACAAGGCTGGGGTAGTCCGTTGGGCCGGGCTATGGGCTGCCAAATCAGCATTTCTTTCGATCGCAGGGATGTAGGTGCTGGCGCGCGGAAACGCGAAGCCGAGCCGTCTCCGCTGGCAGAACCGCAGCAAATCATGATCCAAGATAACGAATATGCGCGGGTGCGGTTGAGCGGAATTAAAAAGTAGAAAACGGGTGAGATGGTGTGGCTCGCAGGTGCATGGCAGTTTCACCTTGATTGGAAATTGCGATAGGCATGCCGCGCTCGCGAGTTGAGGGAGACATCGCCGGCAGCACCAGAAAGACAAACAAATCGTTCCTAGGACCGACGGACCGGCGGAAAATGGCAAAAGCGTGGTTTCTTCAGAGGATGTCGTGCGAAAACCAGCAATGCTCGCGGTACCAAAATCCTCGTTGTCGAAGACGACGGTCCGATTGCCGCGGCTCGGGAGAGTGGCGGAGACTTAGGCGGCTGAATATTCCCTACGTGGTCGTCAGCGCCTATCCTCGTGACGGCGCGCCGACAGCGGTGAACAGTCGTTTCATATCGTAAAACGAACCAGTCTGAGGAAGATGCCGCCCAAGGGCACGCCGGCAAGTCGACTGGCGTTCCAGTATCGGTTGTTCGCTCATCGAGAACTGCAGATGAAAGAAGCGGTTATCAGAGCGATCTATCGCCTGGGGGAGCGGGATTTGCAGGCTTTGACTTCTTGCTGGATCTCCCGAGCAAGGAACAATTTGCGCGAAATGAACGTGCGGCCGCCTCCGATCGCCCACCTGAGTTGAACAACTCGACTGAACCGGATCGGAACGTTATCCGAGGGATTACTTGGCGTTCCTGTGACGAGGCTTCCGTGTCGTCTGCTGGGGCTCGCGGTAGTTGCAATTCTGTGAAATGAAGCTACTCGCAGTCTTCTGCCGTCGTAAAAGAGCGCGTCTTTAGACGGCGAACAGCCGCCGCAGCAGCAGACGGCGAACAGCCGCCGCAGCAGCGCGAACCCTCGTTGTTGCAGGCGGTTGCACGCGAGGAGAAACTGCAGTGCAACAAGACTGAATTAGCGCCAGATCCGGAGCTCCAGTGAAAAAACCATAGTCTTTGAGATTCCTCAACGCCCGCAGTGGATGTCCGAAAGGATAGTTCAGCTATCCCTAAGAGCACCGGGGTGACGGTTTGCGCTTATCATGCGTTAATTTGGCGAGGACCCATATCCTCTACCGTACAATGCGGCATGGGGCATGATTGGGGGGGCGCCAATGGGGGATCGTACTGCAACCATCATCATTGAGGCGCGCTCACTAATACGCCAGGCGCTGGTATCGTTGATGGAAAATCTTTCGTATCACGTCGTCTGCAGCATCAGTTCAATCGCTGATCTTGATTGTGGTACTTTCAACGAAGCACAGCCAGAGCTGGTCCTCTTTGGTGCTCTACCGGCAGCTCATGTGGCAGAGGCCACAAGCAGCATTCGCAGATGCTGGCCAAGCACGAAGATTATCATGCTCTTCGAGAAGGCTTCATCGATTGATTTGCAGCAGCTGTCGGCTTCCGGGCTCGACGCCTGCATTCCGATTTTCGCATCACCGCGTACCTTTAACGATACGCTGCAGCTAGTTGTCTCCGAGCACCTTCGCGTACTGATGGTGAGCGATTCGATGATCTCCCGTGCGACCGTCGAGTCCCAAGAAGATGAGGAGGATGGCGCAGAACTGGAAGTACACTCTCCGGGTGCCAACCCTATGTCTTCCTTCCAAGTTTTGAACTCCCGGATGCCCTACGGCCGAAGCCTTCTGGCGAGAGATCCGGGCGACAACATTGCTCGCCGCGGGGCCGTGCACGGTCTTTCCGAGCGCGAAGAGCAAATTCTGAAGGCGCTTGTGCGAGGCCACTCGAACAAGATGATCGCGCGCATGTGCACGGTGACTGAAGCGACAGTGAAGGTCCACATGAAGTCGATCCTACGGAAGATTCGGGTGGCGAATCGGACCCAGGCGGCCATTTGGGCCCTTAAAAACGAGTATTTCGCTGATGATAATAATCAACCGGCGCTCATGGCGTCGACGGCCATGGAGCCCGTGTCGTCGGTGAACGGGCGCAATTATTAGTGGAGATACCCATGCATCGTACGCTGCTGCTTGACTTCAGGTTTCCGTGCGCGCCAATCTTCTATTGAATGCAAAAAGATTTGACGGTGCGTGATACGCACTGCTTCGGCTCCCGACCCATGCAACGCGAATGGACGACTGCAACGAACAGTCGATCCTCATATTAGGATGGTCAGCGTTTGACCGGGACAATTGGCATTGCATCCCTGGCTTCGAAATTCAAGAACCTGGGGGTAGACAGCGACGAACTGGATGTGCTTGTTCAGTTCCTCAAGCATCAGCCGCGTGTTCTCGCTGGGGTCGATATAATCCATATGGGTCAATCGGCTGGGCACTCGACGCTTCTCCTCGCAGGCATGGCTTGTTCGTATAAGCGCCTCCCAGACGGTACGAGGCAGATCTATTCCTTCCAGTATCCAGGCGATTTCTGCGATTTGTATCGTTATGTGCTGCCCGAGCGGGATGAGGCAATAGCGGTGCAAGCGCTCACGGACTGCTTGGTTGCCATCATCCACTACTCGGACATTGAGCGGCTTTTAGCCCAGCGTCCAAAGCTGGCGCTGGCACTGTGGCGAACGACGATGCTGGAGGCCACCATCCTAAGAGAGCGGCTGTCGAATGCGCGGCGAGGTTCAGCTCTCCGGAGAGTGGCCAACCTGCTTTGTGAGCAATTGGCCCGGCGGGAGGCGATCGGGATTACCAGTCCTGTCGTGCCTATTACACAGGTTGATGTCGCCGACGCGGCAGCCCTCTCCATCGTGCACGTCAATCGAACAATTCAGACGCTGCGAAGCCAAAACGTGTTGTCGAAGACCAGGCAGGCGATCGAGGTGGTCGACAGGAAGCAACTTGCAAAAATCGCCGGGTTCGACGGCCACTATCTCAACATGCCGCAGCTTGTCTCGGGATGGGCAGTGCAGATCGATGAAACGAGAAACTAGATAATCTGCACTCAATCAGGATGGCGCTGCGTCGCGCCGAGCGCCAATAAGGTTGTATTCTGCACCGAATCGAAAAGAGCCTCGACCCGCGTCGGAAAGGTCTTCGTTGAACGCTGGATCACCAGCAGCCTGTCGCCCTGACAAAGTTCCCAAGTGAACGACTCGGCGACATTCGCAAGGCTTCTTACGCGTACCAAGTAGCTGTCGTTCTTGAACATGACATGGTCGTCCAAACGCATTTGGGGAATTAATCGTAATTCCGGACTAGGCGAGATCAATGGCAGTATTTGTGCATAACTGGCCGTCCCTAAATGGCCTATTTGCATCTTCATTGAATATTGCCGAGCGCGGCCGATCAGTTCGACCCTGAACGATGGTCGGGCAGCAGGACGAAGCGCACGAGATCGCCCCACGCGTCGGTCAGCGCCAGGATCTTGGTGTTCAGCCGCCCTTGGAGCGGCCTATGGCTTGGCTCAGAGTCGCCCTTCGCCGGCCCATGGAATATCGCGCCTCAGGCGAGAGGGGCCGAACCCTCACTGTATGTCGTTGCCTTGCCTGAAGCGTCCCGCTGGCAATTCCTGCGCTTCGCCTGGACGGTAATGCGCCGGCGCGCGCACGATCTGGCAGGACCCCATCGCTTCGTATGCGGCGAACTGACGATCACCGGAGCGTCGGGAATACCGCTTCAATGCGATGGCGACGCGCTTTCCGGTCTGCCAGCGACGATCAGGATGGACGCGAAACCAGTCCGGTTTGCAGGTGTATCTGAAAATCGCAGTGTCGGGTGGTTCGACTCCGCCCCTGAGCACCATTTCCCTTTCACTTAGCTGCCGTCGGGTGCAGCCCGTTGCTTACCGGGCTTGTACCGGTTCGCGGCCGATCTTCTCCAGCAGCGTCGCCGCCTGCTGCAGGTCGACCGTATCGAAGCCTTCGCTGAACCAGCCGCGAATCGGGACGAGCAGATCGTGCGCCCGCGGCCCTTCGCCGTGACCGTTCCAGAGCCGCGCCAGGCTGGTCGCCGCTCGCAGTTCCCATGACTTTGCGTTCTGCTGGCGGCTGATGGCGAGCGCCTGCTGGAAATGCTGCTCGGCCCTGGCCACATCCGGGACAGCCTCCGGCGTCGCCGACGCGAGCGCGATCTCGCCGGCCGCCCGGTGGATTTCCGCCGCACACCAGGTCTCCTTCGTGGTCTCTGTCGCGCTCAGGGCGTCGGCGATGCAGCGCCACGCTTCGTCGACCTTGCCGAGCGCCGCCTGAGCCCGCGCGAGGTACGGCAGATAGAACGGGATCCAGGCCTTCGCGCCGGTTGCGCGGAACGCTGCCATGCCGGACGTCAGCAGGTCGGCCGCCGTCGCGGCCTGGTCGGGCAGGGGCAAGGTGCAGCCTTGGTTCATCGTCGCGAGCGCCTTCCAGAACCGGGCGTCCTTCTGCTCGGCGAGGGTCGTAAGCTCACGCGACAGCTCCGCGGTTGCTGCGTAGTTGCCGCGCAGGAGATGCAGCACCGCGGCGTGACCCAGGGCGAACATCAGCGTGGCGGCCTGGTCGATCTCACGGGCATCGCGCAGGGCGTCGGTGGCATCGCGCAGCGCCATCGCGGGATGATCGAGGAACCACAGCGCCCATGCCCGGTAGAACAGCGCCGTCACCCCGGTGTCCTGGCTGAAGCGGGTCGACAGCGCACGATGCTCGGCCGGATCGTAGAGCGCCACCGCCTGGTCGAGATGCACCAGGCTTTCCGCCATGCTGCCGGTCATCATCAGCGACAGCCCCATGTGGCGATGACCGACCATGAGGGAGATCGTCGAGCGTCGCTTCTGCGCCAGCGCCAGGAACTGGCCGGCAAGATCGAGCATCGCGTTGCCGTCGAACGAAACGTAGCTCGCGACCCAGAAGGCGTAGAGCACCTGGAACAGCAGCAGCGGATCTTCCGCAGCCTCGCCCAGCGCTTCCGCCTGGTCGATCAGCTGGTGCGCCCGGTCGGCCGCCGCCTTGGTCTCGGCCGCAGCGTAGCCCTTGACGTGGATCAGCGGCGTGATGAGCGCGACCTGAAGCCGGATTTGCTCGCGGCGCAGCATCGGCGTGCCCGGCAGGGTCGCGATCTGCTCGAGCGCCCGGGTGAACTGGGCCACCGATTCGACCAGCGCGGAGCGCGCCAGCGACTGCAGCGCTGCCTTGCCCCACAAGTCCGC
Organism: Reyranella sp.; assembly: GCA_036493235.1. GTDB lineage: Bacteria > Pseudomonadota > Alphaproteobacteria > Reyranellales > Reyranellaceae > Reyranella. The sequence goes on along the minus strand of DASXQC010000941.1, from coordinate 40,592 downwards.
GGACTTCCCGATCAGGCCGGCCTCGGTGAAATGACGCGCCAGGATCTCGGGCCGGCTCGCTGCCGTCTCGGTGAACTGGCTCTCCAGCGTCTCGGCGATGCGGGCGTGCAGCGCGCGCCGGTTCTCGCGCAGCAGCGTGCCGTAGGCGGCGTCCTGCACCAGGGCGTGGTTGAACATGTAGCGGGCCTGGGGCGGCACGCCCTCGCGGAACAGCAGGCCGGCCTGGACCAGACGGTCGAGCGCGGCGCGGAGCTCCGCCTCGGGCCGTCGCGCCACCAGCGCCATCAGGGCATGCGAGAACTCGCGACCGATCGCCGAGCCGACCTGGGCGATCTCCTTGGCGGAGCCCAGTCGATCGAGCCGCGCCATCAGCGAAGCGTGCAGGCTGGGCGGCACCGACAGCGTCGGCGCGGGCGCTGCTGCCAGCGTGCGGCGGGCGCCGCCCTCGCTCCCCGCCTCGAGCACCGCCTTGGTCATCTCCTCGACGAACAGCGGAATACCGTCGGTGCGCGCGACGATCTCGGCTAGCACGTCGGCCGGCAGGGCCTTGTCGCCGACCAGTCGGGCGATGATGCCGGCCGCATCGTGCTCGCCGAGCCGGCTCAAGTTCACGCTGGCCAGGTGCGATTGTCCGATCCACGGCGGGTTGAACTCGGGACGGAAGGTGACGAGCAGCAGCGCCGGCAGGGCCTTGATCCGGGCGACGATACGGCCGAGCAGCTCGAGGCTGGTCGGATCGATCCAGTGGACGTCCTCGAAGATCATCAGCAGCGGATCCGGTCGGGCCGATCCGACGATCTGCGCCATCAGCACATCGAGGGTCCGTTGTCGGCGTTGCGGCGGCGACAGGTCCTGTGGCGGATAGCGGCCGTCGGTGGCGAGCGACAGCATGTCAGCCACCAGGGCGGCATCCTGCGGCGGCATCGCGGTCTGGGCGAGCAGGGCGTCGAGCTTGTCGAGCCGGGTCCGCGGCGCGTCGTGGTCGGCGAGACCCGCGGCGCGCTCAAGCTGGCCGATGATCGGGTGCAAGGCGCTGTCGATGCGCTGCGGCGAGCAGAAATAGCGCAGGCGCGTGTGTGGCTCGCCAGACAATCGCTCGAGCAGCGCCGCGGTGAGTCGCGACTTGCCGATGCCGGCTTCGCCGGACAGTAGCACGACCTGACCTTCGCCGGTTTTCGCCCGCGCCCATCGGCGCATCAGCAGGTCGGACTCTTCCTCACGGCCCATCAGCGCGGTCAGGCCGGTCGTGTGCAGGGCTTCGAACCGGCTGCCGACCGAGCTCGGCCGCAGGGCCGCCCAGGCCCGCACGCGTCCGGTCAGCCCCTTGAGGGGCCGCTCGCCGAGATCGGCGAGCTCGAACAGATCGCCGAGCAGGCGGCGCGTGCCGTCGGCGATGACGACGGTGTTCGGCCGGGCAATGCCCTGCAGGCGCGCTGCGAGGTTGGGCGTGTCGCCGACGATCCCGCGTTCGTGCGCCTCGCCCGAGCCGATGATGTCGCCGACCACGACCAGCCCGGTGGCGATGCCGACGCGTACCTGCAACGGCTGCCGCGCACTGGTCGTGAGCTTGGGGACCTCCTCGACCAGGGCGAGCCCGGCGCGCACGGCGCGCTCGACATCGTGTTCATGCGCCTGCGGATAGCCGAAATAGGCGAGGACCCCGTCGCCCATGTACTTGGCGACGAAGCCGCCGCTTCGGGCGATGAGGTTGCCGCAGCAGCGCTGGTAGGCGCCGACGATCTCGCGCATGTCCTCGGGATCGAGGCGGGCCGACAACGCAGTCGAGCCGACCAGGTCGCAGAACATGATCGTGAGCTGGCGCCGCTCGGCGTCGGCTCGCGGGGCGGCGGCCGGAGTCTCGGGCGCCGCCGGCGCGGGCGCGACCGTCGGGAGTGCGGCCACCGCCTTCAACAGCTTGAGCCGGGCTCCGAGCGGCAGGCCGAGCTCGCGCAGATGTGCGTCCGTGAGGTCATGCAGCACGTCGGCATCGATCGCGTTTTCGCGAAGCGTGCCGGCGTATTGCCCGAGACCGATGCTGCGGAGCCAACCGTCGATATCCAAGTTGAATCCCTTCCGGCCCCTGCCGGTGGACGCTCATCAGGCGACTACGAGACCCCTGAAGCATAATCCCCCGTCGATGCGATGCCACATGCGATCTGAGATATGCGCCAAAGGTCATAGCGCGTTGATTTAAAGTGTATCTAAGGTAGGCCTCGGATGCCTTGCACGGAGTGGTTGTGCAAGGGGCATAGGTCGGGGGAACCATGAGCACAGCTCTTGAGCAGTTGCTTGGCCCGCTTGCCCGCTATGTGGGTGTATGGACCGGGTCGGGCATCGACACGGTGCCGGACGGCAAGGGCGGCTTGACCCGCACGCCGTTCATCCAGCAAGTGACGCTGGAGGTGGTCCCGCGGTTGACCTACGGCGCCCAGACGGTCCGCAGCTTGCGTTACGGCTGCTTGGACTGGGCGATCGACGAGAAAGCCACACCCAAAACCATGTTTCCGGTGTTCGAGGAGAACGGCTACTTCACCTGGATTCCCGAGATGGAATCGATCGTTCTGCAGGCTTCCAATCCGCGAGGGCTCTCCATGCTGGCGAGCGGACAGCCCAAGCCCGATGGCTCCTTCACGCTCACGACAGACGGCACGGCCGGCGGCACGCTCATCACCAGTTACCTGCACGGGTTTGCGAATGCCGTCGGCTACCGGGCGTCGTTCGAGCCGATCGACGCCGACACGCTGCGCTATGCCAACGACACGCTGCTGCAGCTGCCCGACGGCTCGATCTTTCATCAAACCGACATCACCACGCTCAAGCGCTATTCGTGACACCATCGATTCGCAGCGTCTCTGCTGTGCAAGAATGATTGCAATCAGAACGGGAATTTTGTGAGATGGTTCTCCTATAAGCGACCAGTGACCGATACCTCGAGTCGAGAGGGCTCTATGCCGACGAAGACTTGGCTTGCTCTGACCGTCGCAGTGCTGGGGGCGTCCCCGACCATTGCCTTCGCGCAATTTCCCAACTACCCGGAGCCGGATTTGCCGACCATGGGGGCCTGCGTGAAGAGCCAGCCTCAGCCGCTCCCGGAACGTTGGCAGGCGACGACCCTGATGTCGCCCTATCTCTACACCGGCAAGCCCGGCGACCTCAGCAATCTGTCGAGCCGGGCTGAGCTGCAGGTCGGGCGCCTGGTCTATGATGGGCCGAACCGGCTGATGCGCGGTACCCGTTACGGCGCCAAGCTGGGCGGTGTCAGCGACCTGCTGATCTCCGACAAGGCCACCTGGGTTCTGGCCGGCAACTACGAGAATCCCCAATGCATCGCCAAGCTGGCGACGCCGTACAAGGTGCCGTCGCGGACCTGGCAGGACGCCAGGTACAAGCCGATCTGTGTCGGCAACCACGCGACTGCGCCAACCATCGATACCGGACCGAAGGTCGACTGGTGGAAGCAGCAGTCGCCGATCAAGGATCCCGGCGCGCTCGGGCAGGCGGCCGATTGGTACTGGTTCGACCAGAACGGCTATCCGACCCGCACCATGTTCTGGGCCAAGCACGACGGCCTGCCGGCGATCCTGGGCGACTATGCCTTCACCAACTTCTACAAGTTCGCACCGGGCAACGACATCGATCTGAAGAAGATCCTTGCGAGCTGCGAGAGCGCCAGCCTGCCGGTCTGGACCGATGACAACGTGACCGAGCAGCAGACCAAGACCGCGAGTACGCAGAACAACCAGGCAAGCACGCTCGTTCCCGGCCTGAGCTACGAGGGCTGCGCAGCGCTGGACGCCAAGCCGCCGACCTGGCCGGTGTCGATCTACATGAGCAGCTTCTCGACCGCGGCCAAGTACTCGACGCCGGTGCCGCTCGTCACCTCGGTCTACTACAAACCGACCCTGCCACAGCTTCGGACGCGGCTGCACAAGACCGGCACGACGGGGCCCATCTGGTCCGACGCGCTGCTGATCGGCCAGTCCAGCTACGGCGTCGATACTTCCCAGGCGCCACCCTACAAGCAGATAGACTGTGCCAGCGGTCCGCACACTTCGCTGCCCGGGCCGCCGCATCAGAACTGGGGTGTCGTCGGCAGCTGCCAGTGCATGGCGACGATCCAGAACAATCCGGTGCTGAGCCCCGGCCGCAACACCGAGGTCATCGGTTGCCCGCTGCCCCTGGTCGCGACCAAGCCGGGCGAGCAGAACGGCAACACCATGTTCTGGATGTGGTACACGATCACCAACCCGATGCAGCCGATCGTCTTCCTGCAGTCCATGCCGGACGTGACCATTGGCACGGGTCTGTCGCTGGCCGATTATGTGCACTGGCAGCCGAAAGACGTCCCCGATGCCATCTTCACGACTCCGGCTTCCGGTTCCTGCCCCGCGCCACCGGCGAGCGCGCCGGTCGCGCCCGCGCCCTGCATGGGATGTCACAATCCGTCGACCAATAACTAAGTCGCGCGCACGCCTCGCCGCTCGCGACGCAGGGCCGGACGCATGACGAGCGGCATCGCTGCTGGCGTGCCGAAATGGACCCTGGAGAGCCTGCGCGCCCATCTGCAGGACGCGCTCGATCTCGAGATGTGGACGGTCCCCTATTACATGTCGGCGATGTATTCGATTCGCGATCCGGCGTCCGATGCGTACCAGCTGCTGCAGTCGGTCATTCATCAGGAGATGCTGCACGCGCAGCTGGTGTGCAACCTGCTCAATGCGTTTGGCGGCCAACCGGTGTTTGGCGTACCGGTCTATGGCGGGCCCAAGATCCCGCATCTCGATTTCAAGCTCGACGCTCCCGACCCGACGACGTTCTTCAAGCCGCACAGCACCGAGATCGGCCCGTTCGACCTCGCGCGGATCAATACCATGTGCCTGATCGAATATCCGAAGTGGCAGAGCCGCATCCAGCCGGGCGGCCCCAGCCAGACCGAATACGGGTCGATCGGCGAGTTCTACGACGCCATCGAAATCGGCGTCACCGAGCTCAGGGAGCAACTGCGCGGCGGCGTGCGGCAGGTCGACTTTTTCGGCTCCTACTACAACAACCTGCCGACCACCAAGATCACGCGCGATGGCATCGCTGGCTATCGGCAGGCGGTCGAGCTGCTCGACCTCATCACCGAGCAGGGCGAGGGGCGGACACGCGGCGATGCCGACGTGCCGCCGCCGTATCAGAACACGGCGGACGGTTTCCACGAGGACTGACCGCACTATCGCAAGTTCACCTACATCCGTGACCTGAAGTTGTTGCCTGCCACGTTCGCGCCCGTCAACGAACCCGGACCGGCCGGACGCAAGACCCAGCAGATCCTGGTGCGCGATTTCGCGGCCTTCCTCCAGCTGCTGAACGATATCTTCCAGGGTCGGCCCTATCGTAACTTCGGCGGGGTGATGGCGAAGCTTGGCGGCGATGTGCTGAGCTGCTGGCAGCACAACGCCGTGCCCAGGTTCTCGTAGGCCTCGAGGGGAGGGGAGTCCGGCATGGCCGTGTCCGATCACGTCTACCGTGTCCATCCGGCGATCGGCTTTGCCCGGGTCGGCAACAGCGAGTCCTACTTCCTCGCGCCGGAGACGATGGCGGGTATGGTGACGCCCGGCAGTACGACCGCCGGCGGCCTGCCGATCCGTCCAGGCACGGACTCCGAGACCATCACCAGCAACGACCTGCGCGACCGTAACGGCGCCCTGACGCGCCAGGCGGCCCGCTTCCGGATCTTCCAGTACTCGAAGGCCGACGCCATCGAATATCCCTGCGGCGCGGGCAGGGAGATCAAGCTCGGCTCGGTGATCGACGGCAAGCGCGTCGTCGACATCGTGTGGACCGCCCACGTCGCCAGCAAGAAGGCGAACTCCTATGTCTTCAACGGCGAGCTCGGCATCGACCTCTATAAAAAGGCCAACGCCGACAAGCTCACGGTCAGGAACCTGCAAGAGGGAGGCAACCTCGCCGACCCCGGGCGCCTGAAGCGACTCGTCATCGATCCCGGGCCGCGCGCCATCCGGGCGACTGCCGACACCACGGTCGATTTCGACAAGCGCACGCCGGCGTCCTGTTGGCAGACCGGGGCGGGGATCAAGATCCTCCCGAACTATCCGACGTCGTTCCCCGACGACAATTTCCCGCGGCTTTACGCGCCCAGCGGCAAGCTCGACACGCTCGGCCAGCTCAGGACCGACCGCGACGGCCGGCTGGTCGTGCTGGGTGGTCGAGGCCGGGCATGCGCCTGGTACCAGCCCGACGGCACGCCTTATCCGCTGCCGAGCGGCGAGATCGCGCCCGGCGTGCTGTCCGACATCAACGAGGTCGGCTGGTTCGACGATTCCGCGGACGGGCCGGTGTCGGCGACCCTGTTGTTCGACGACGGCAGCGAGCAGCCGGTCCACGGCGCGTGGGTGGCGACGGCGCCGCCCAGCTTCGCGCCGCAATGCTCCAACGTCATCAGCCTGTGGGACGACATCTACGACACCTGGGTCCGCAAGCTCGGTCTGCGCCCGGAGATCTTCGCCGGCCGGTTCCTGGAGACCTATCAGCCGAGCTTCGACACCGACATCTATCCGATCTTCCGCGCCACCGCGTTGCAACGCTGGAGCGTCAATCTTCCCCAGCGCGCGATCGATGCGCACGATACGGTCGGCGACATCAAGTCCTCGGACGATCCCTCCGACACGATCCTCGCCGGCCTGGCCTACATCCGCGATCCCAACAACGACGCACAGTTCGCCGATGGTGCGCCGTTCATGCCGCTGGCAATTGGCGACGTCGGCAAGTCGTTCCTCGCCGTGAAGCTGACGCAGTACTTCTTTCTCTCCCAATGGAGCCAGGGCCGTTTCCGCGGGACCGGCGCCACTCCGCTCGGTGCCGGCGAGACGCTCGACAAGGCGTCGCTGGTCAGTTGCATGGGCGGCGGCTTCGGGCCGGGCCTCGAGCTGACGTTCGTCGTTCGCGACCCGGAGCTCTACCAGGTCGACTGGCGCGAGAGCGGGGCGGGCCCGTTCCGCATCCGCGGCCGGCGCCTCGACTACGACAAGGCCGAGCCCGGCCGGCCGTTCCTGACCGTAGGCTACGTGCCGCTTCATCCTGCCGGAAACGGCCTGTCGGCGCCGCTCGAGCCGGGCGACCTCACGAAGTTCATGTCGCTGCCCTGGCACACCGACTTCAACGCCTGCGCCACCCACAACACCGATCCCAATCCGCGCAACAGCACGACGCTGTACTGGGCGTGGCCGGCGCAGCGGCCGACGCACATCCATCTTGCCGCCGAGGTGCACGACGGCAAGCTCGGCCCGCAACGCTATTCGATGCGCGGCTGGGGCACCCTTTCCAATGACCTCGGCACTGCCGGCCGATTCCAAGAGTACATCGACTTCCTGCGGAACTGGCCCAGGATCGGGACAGTGATGCAGGGCAGCACGATCGTCGGCAAGACGGCCTACAGCGCCGAACAATACCTCGAGGTCGAAAGCACGCTCGACGAGATCGAGATCAAGCCTTGGCCGATGAACTCCAACCATCCCAACGAGTAGGGCGCTCCCATCGCCTCGACGCAGCGCCGCTCGCCTTCGCCGCGACAGGTCGTCGTGCTCGGTGGCGGGATCGCCGGCTGCGCGGCGGCCCTGGCGCTCGGTCAACGGGGCATCGACGATGTCCTGATCGTCGAGGCCGGGACCTACGACTGCTTCCATATCGGCGAGACGATCCCGCCGGATACAAGGCTGCTGCTGGAACGCCTGCGCCTGTGGGACGGCTTCGCCGACCAGGGGCATGAGCCCTGCCTCGGCAGCCGGTCGGCCTGGGGCGCAGACGACGTCGGCTACAACGACTTCCTGCTCAATCCGCACGGCGTGGGCTGGCACCTCGATCGCCGGAAGTTCGGAGCCTTCCTCGCGGAGCGCGCTGGGCAGAGCGGGGCGGAGGTGAGGAGCGGGACACGGTTCGTCGCCGCCGAGCGCGGGGCCGACGACACGTTGGCTGTGCTGTTGCAGATGGGTGAGGAACTGGAACGCATCCCCGCCAAGTTCGTCGTCGATGCGACGGGCCTTCATTCCCGCTTTGCCAAGGCCATGGGGGCGACGCCCCTTCTGCACGATCGCCTGCTCTGGATCGGCGGCGTGCTGGATCGGCCAGCCGATCTGGCGCCGTCTCAGCTCACGATGATCGAGGCTGTCGAATACGGCTGGTGGTATGCCGCGCGCGTGCCGGACGGACGCACGATCGTGGGCGCGATCACCGATGCCGAGACCAATCGGCGGATCGCGCTTCATCGGCCCGGCCGTTGGCTTCTTCATCTGGAGAAGACCAGGCACATGACCGCGTGGCTGGCGGATTGCCGCTTCGGCAACGACCGACTGACGATTCGCCCGGCTCCGTCCTTCGTGCTCGACAGGATCTGCGGCAGCGATTGGTTGGCGGTCGGCGATGCCGCGGCCGCCTACGACCCGATCGCCTCGCAGGGCATCCATAAGGCGCTGTCGGATGGCCTGCTGTCCGCCGCCGCGATCGCCGACCATCTTGCCGGAATCCATTCGGCGTTCGACGGCTACGCGGCCTCGATTACCGCAGGCTTCGCCGACTACCTGAGCAATCGCAACTACCTCTACGGCTCGGAGCGCCGCTGGCCCTCGTCCACCTTCTGGCAGAACCGCGCTCGGACTCCCGATCGGACATCACTGTGGCCCGCCGAAAGCTGAGGCGAAACCCGCTGGCCGGGTTCCTGCGCCTGGATGAGGCCAGCAGGATAAGGCCGACGCCACGAACTTTACGGTCGAGAAAAAAGAAAAAGATGGCCGCTCAGATCCAGGGCATGAAGGTCATGGGCGCTCCTGCATTCACGGCGCAGCGGCGCGTGAGCCGCCGAGTGACGCGATTGGAAGGGCGCCGGGTTCGCCCCGCGGGGCGCGGCCGATTTGGCCGATCAAGGCGCGGCCGTTGCCGTTGACCGGCTTGTCGAATTTGACGGCCAGGGCTGCGATGGTGGGCGCCTCGAAAATCGCGCGGACCGGCAGCTCGCAGTCAAAGCTGTTGCGAATGCGCGAGACCAGCTGCGTTGCCAGCAGCGAATGGCCGCCGAGGTCGAAGAAATTATCGCGGACGCCGACGCGCTCGATGTTCAGGAGGTCGATCCAGATATCGGCAAGCAACCGCTCGGTGCGATTGCGAGGTGCGACGTAGGCGTGAGTTAACTCGTCGCGCGTTGCATCCGGCGTCGGCAGGGCGCGGCGGTTGATCTTGCCGTTGGCAGTCAGCGGGAGGTGGTCCAGGAGGACGATGGTTGTCGGTACCATGTAGTTGGGCAGACGCTGCTGCAGGTAAGTCCGCAGCTCCGAGACGAGCGCCTGCTGGACCACGGCGGCCAGCGGCGTGCTGGCATGCCGGTCGGGGGCGGCTTCCCTCTGCGGCAGCTCGGACGGGAAGCCGAAATCGGCTCCGGTCCCGCGTCGGAAGACAACGTCGAAGCAGCCGTCGCCACCGGAGGTCCGCCAACCGATCGATACGTCATAACCCAGCTCGGCGCCCAGCGCCCAGAGGACTTCGGGATCGACACTGTCACGCGTCGTGCTCGCAACGGCGCGACGCAGCTCGCCGGCGGTCGCGAATTCGCTCATGCGATCGAGCGCCCGCATGGTCGGCGCGATGCGGCTGTTGGGCACGCCCAGGAGACCGAGCGCATCGGGCGTATCGCGCAAAAGCGTCTCGCGAACGTTGTCCAGACCGGTCTCGCCGCTCCTCCAGTCGAGCCAGTGCGACGGAGTGGCGGGGAGCTCGGCGCCAGTGCGCCGCAAGCAGACATCGTAGCGGAACTGCATGACCTCGTTGAGGATCGTGCCGCGTTTGAGATCGACCGTGACCTGGGCAATATTGGGCCCCAATGCATGGAAGACCTTCGGGTCGACCGCCAGCTCCTTTTCCAGAGCGACCTGCTTGTGGATGCGCGCCTGCAGCGCGGCCGACGGAAGGTTGTCGGGAGCGTGCGCCAGCTCCACCGAAGCGTGGAAGGCCTCGAGCAGCGGTTGGCTGCGGACATCGCCGATGAAGATCCGGGCATCCGGCGTTGTCTGCGCCAGCGCGCCGCGAAGCGCCTCGAAAAGATAGTCGATGCTCGGGAAATACTGGATCACGGAGTTCAGGATGACGACATCGAAGGGGCCGACGATGTCGGCGAAATCGGTGGCGGCCCGTTCGAGCAGGGTCACGTTGAGGTAGCGCTCGGGCGTCTTCGCGATTTCGCGGCGGACATTTTCGAGCGCCACGGGCGAGAAATCGGTCGCCACGTACTCGGCGCATTGCCCGGCGAGACGCAGCAGGAGCATGCCGGTGCCGCAGCCGATCTCCAGCACGCGACGCGGACGCAGGGAGGCGACGCGGCCAACGGTTTGCTCCACCCATTCGCGCATTTCCGCGGCCGAGAGCGGCTCGCTGCTGTAGGAGCTGTTCCAGCCCACCGTGTCGAAATCGCCGCCGCGGCCACCCTGGTAGGTGTCGTTCCACACCGAGCGCCAGCGCGCGGCAAGCTCGCCGGTCTGATCGCCATCCGCCGCCGACATCGCTTCCGGCCCGGCGACGACATAGGCGACCAGGCGCGGGTCGCCGCCGCTTTGCACGACCGACGCGGCAGCCGCGTCGACCGACTCATGCTGCTCGAGCGCCGCCTCGATCTCGCCGAGCTCGATGCGATAGCCGCGTATCTTGACCTGGTGATCGAGCCGGCCGAGATATTCGATCTCCCCGTCAACGCGATAGCGAACCTGGTCGCGGGTCCGGTAGAGCATGCCGTCGCCGAACGGGTTGGGCACGAAGCTCTCGGCCGTCAAGTCGGGGCGCTCATGATAGCCGCGTACGACGGCGTGGCCGCCGATATAGAGTTCGCCCGGCACGCCGACCGGAACCGGGTTGCGCTGGCTGTTCAGGATATAGGCCTGCGTGTTCGCGATGGGACGTCCGATGGGAACCGCGCGCGCTTCAGCCTGCACCTTGCTCAGGTCGCAGCACAGGACGTCGGCCGCCACCTCCGACGAGCCGTAGAGATTGAGGAGCCGTGCCTCCGGCAAGTCCTGGCGGAAATCGACGCAGAGATCGTAGGGCAGGGCCTCGCCGCTCAGCGTCCAGTATTTGAGCGCGGGCAACGCGCCGGCGAGATCGATCCCGCTGGCCATGATCGCGCGCAGCAGCGAGGGCACCATCACGATCCGGGTAACGCGCTCCGCGGCCAGCGCTTTGACCAGCAGACGCGGATCGGCGACCTTGGCGTCGCCGAGCACGACCGTCTTCACCCCCTGGAGCAGGCCGCCGAACATCTCCCAGATCGAGTCGACGAAGCTGAGCGCCGTCTTCTGGCACACCACTTCGCCCGGTTCGAACGGATAGGCCTCCCACATCCAATGCAGGCGGTTGGTCGTGCCGCGATGCATCCCAAGCACGCCTTTGGGCCGCCCGGTCGAGCCGGACGTGTAGAGGAGGTAGCACAAATCCTCGCCGGTCAGCTCGAGAGCCAGATTAGCCTCGCCTTCTCCGGTGAAGGCGGTCTCGTCGTCCAGCAAGATCGCCGTGGCGCCGCCCACCGCGAGGCGCGAGGCGGTTGCCCGGTCGAGGACGACGATGCGCGCGCCGCTGTCCTTCAGCATGAATTCCAGCCGCTCGGTTGGATAGCTCGGGTCGAGCGGCACGAACGCGCCGCCCGCCTTGAGCACGGCGAGGACGGCGACCATCATTTGTGCGCTGCGTCGCACGCAGAGACCGACGGGTGCGCCGCGCTCCAGGCCCGAGCGCTGCAGGCCGCGCGCGAGACGGTTGGCGCGACGGTTCAGCTCCGCATAGGTGAGCGCGTGGCCATCGCAGGCGATCGCCACGTTATCGGGTGTGCGCTCGGCCTGGCGCTCGAACAGCTCGTGAATGCAGTCGGCGGCAAATTCCCGGCGCGTGTCGTTCCAGCCCGAGAGAACCCTGTGCTGTTCGGTCTCGCTGAGCATCGTGAGCGTGGAAATCTGCGCGTCGGGTTCGGCGATGACACTCTTGAGCAGCGTGCGGTAGTGATCGATCAGCCTGGCGATGGTCGCAGGCTCGAACAGGTCGGTGCTGTATTCGACATGACCGCTCAAGCCGTCCGGGCCGTCCCAGATATTCACGGCGATGTCGAAGATCGCCATGCCGCGGTTGAGATCGATCGTTGGGGCCCCCTCGGGCCCGCCGGGCGTGCTCCCTTCGAGCTGCGCGGAAAAGAGCTGGAAGCTCACCTGGAACAGCGGGTTGCGGCCGAGGTCTCGCTCGGGCTGCAATTCCTCGACGAGCTTCTCAAAAGGCAGTTCCTGATGCGCGTAGGCGTCGAGCGCCATCTCGCGCACCCGCGCAAGCAAGGTTCGGAAGCTGGGGTCGTCCCTCAAGTCGGCGCGCAGGACCAGGGAGTTGATGAAAAAGCCGATCAGGCCTTCGAGCTCGGCACGGTCGCGGCCAGCGACGTAGGAGCCGACCACGACATCCTCCTGGCCGGTGTAGCGCTGGAGCAGCACGGTGAAGACCGCGAACAGGGTCATGAACAGCGTTGCGCCTTCGCGCTGCGCCAGCGCACGCAAGGCGTCGTTCAGCGGCCGCGGTATCGTAATCTCGTGAAAGGCGCCGCGATAAGTCGGCACAGCGGGCCGTGCTCGGTCGGTCGGAAGCTGGAGCGTCGGTATGCAGTCGAGCTGCTTGCGCCAATAGGCGAGGAGTGCGGCCAGCCTTTCGCCCTGGAGGCGGTCGCGCTGCCACACCGCGAAATCGGCGTATTGGATCGGCAGTTCGGACAGAGGCGACGGACGACTGACATAGAATGCGTTGTAGAGCGCCACGAGCTCGCGCCAGAAGACACCGAGCGACCAGCCATCGGACATGATGTGGTGCATCACGAGCAGGAAGACGTTGTCCTCCGGTCCGCGCCGCAGCAGCGTGGTGCGCAGTAGGGGGCCGCTCGCGAGATCAAAGGGCCGCTGCGCCAACTCGGCCGCCAACCGCGTGAGCTCGGCGTTCTGGGATTCCTTGTCGATCATCCGCAGGTCGACGACGTCGAGCGGCAGCGTCATTTCCGGCAGCACGATCTGCACCGGCTCGCCGTCGACCTGGTCGAACACGGTGCGCAACGCTTCGTGCCGTCTCACGATCTCGTTGATGCTGCGCTGGAGCACGGCGGCGTTGACCGCGACGTTGAACGGCACAGCCAGCGGAAAATTGTAGAAGGCACTGCCCGGCTCGAGCTGGTCGAGAAACCACAGCCGGCGCTGCGAGAAGGACAGCACGAACGCGTCCTTGCCTTCGAGACGCGGATCGCGGACAGGCGGCGGCTCCGTGTGCTGAGGGACCTCCTGTTCCTTCAGGAGCTTTTCGAGCAGCGAGCGCTTCTCGACGGAAAGGGGCTGAACTTTCATGTGATGCTGCCCTCATCCCTTCGGTCGTCGGCACGCGTCAGCATCTCCCGTGCTTCGTCCTCGGAGAGCTGAGATACGGAGACCACAAGCTGCGCGGCCCGCAGAATGGCGGACGAATCGGGCGCAGCGATCAGCAATTCGGCGGCGAACAGTGCCGGTGTGGGTGCCCGGAACAGCGTCTTCAGCGGCACCTCGGCCTTCAGCCACTCGCGCACGCGCGACACGAGCTGGGTTGCCAGAAGCGAGTGGCCGCCGCGCTCGAAGAAGTTGTCGTTGACGCCGACCACGTCGATATCGAGCACCTCGCTCCACATGCGGGTGAGCACGCTTTCCAGCGGCGTCCGGGGTGCGGCAGCCGGCGCGACGGCGGGGGCGATTTCATCAGGGGCCGGCAGCGCACGGCGGTCGATCTTTCCATGCGCGGTCAGCGGCAGGGCCGGCAGGATGACGAAGTCGGACGGCACCATGTAATCCGGAAGCCGGTTGCGCAGCTCAGTGCGCAGGCGAAGCTCCAATTCGCTCCAGGCACCGCCATTCACGCCATTTGCCTTGGCGTGGGGCTGCGGCGCGACATAGGCTACCAGCCGGCCACCGTGTTGGGTGGGCACCACGACGGCGTCATGGACCAGGCTGTTTGCGGTGAGAGCGGCCTCGATCTCGCCCAGCTCGATCCGGAAGCCGCGAATCTTTACCTGGTTGTCGGTGCGGCCCAGAAATTCGATTTGCCCGTCGGCGCGACAGCGCACGCGGTCTCCGGTGCAGTAGAGGCGGTCGCCGGGAACGAAGGGATCGGCCACGAACCGCTCGGCCGTCAGCTCGGGACGGTTGTGATATCCCAGCGCAAGCCCGGGGCCCCCGATGTAAAGCTCACCCACGACGCCGGGCGGCACGAGGTTGAGATGAGGGTCCAGCACCAGCGCTCGCGTGTTGGCGATCGGGCGGCCAATCGGCGGTGGCGTTGCGCTCGCTGCGGCGACCTCGCACGAGGTTGCGACAACGGAATATTCGGTCGGGCCATAGTTGTTGATGACGGCGAACGCGGTGCCCCGCGGTGGCGGACGACTGAGCTTGTCTCCGCCCGTCAGCAGGTAGCGCAGCCTGAGGCCGGCATGCGCGGGATCGTCGAGCACTGCCTGCGCGAGCGGCGTCGGCAGGAACGAGATAGTGATGCCGGCAGTGTGAAGGGCCTCGATCAGCTCCGGCGGCGAGCCGCGAACCTCATCGGTGATCACGTGCACCGAGCCGCCAGCCGACAGATACGGCCATACCTCCCAGCCGCAGGCATCGAACGCCGCCGAGGCCACCTGGCTCGCCCGATCGCGAGGCGTGACGGCGAAGACATGGACATGCCAGGCCGACAAATTGGCCAAGCCGCGATGGGGCACTGCCACGCCTTTCGGCATGCCGGTCGAGCCCGAGGTGTAGATGAGATAGCATGGATCTTCCGGCGTGGCGGTCGCCGGCAGATCGTCCTCGCTCGACTGTGCGAAGGTCGCATCGTCGTCGAGCATCAGCACCGGCGCGTCGCTCGGCAGCCGGTCCACCGTTGCGGCATCGGACAGGACGAGCCGTGCGCCGCTGTCGGACAGCATGAAGGACAGGCGCTGAGGTGGATAGGAGGAGTCGAGCGGGAGATAGGCGGCTCCCGTCTTCAGGATAGCGAGCATCGCGGCGATCAACGATGCGCCCCTCTCGACGCAGACTGCGACAACCGCGCCGCGGGCGACACCCAGGCCGCGCAAGCGATGCGCGATCCGGTTGGCGCGGCGGTTGAGTGCGTCATAGCTGTGCGTTGCGTCAGGGCCCGAAACTGCCAATGCGGCGGGCGTCGTCCGCGCCCAGTGCTCGAAGGATTGGTGGACCGAGAGGTCGGGCACCGGCACGGATTCGCCAGTCCCCTGGCTGAGCAATTGCTGCCGCTCGGCGTCACTCAGGATCTGCAGCTCCGACAGCCTCGCCGCCGGGCTGGCGACCGCATTCTTGAGCAGCGTCTTGTAGTGAGCCGCCAGCCGCTCGATGGTCGCGGCATCGAACAGGTCGGTGGTGTACTCGATCTGGCCGTTGATCTCGTCGGCGCCTTCCCACAGGTTGACCGCCAGATCGAAGACCGCGGCGCCGCGGTTGACCGGGATCGTCTCCACGTCGCTCGACGTCGCGTTGCGCTCGGGAGTGGCCGAGAAAAGCTGGAAGCTCACCTGGAACAGCGGATTCCGGCTGGGATCGCGCTCGGGCTGCAGTTCTTCGACCAGCTTCTCAAAGGGAAGCTCGTGATGGGCGATGGCATCCAGCGACGTCTCTCGCGCGCGCTGCAACAGATCCGCGAACGATGGATTGCCCGAAAGGTCCAGGCGCAGGACCAGTGCGTTGACGAAGAAGCCGATCAGCCCCTCGATCTCTTCATGGTCGCGGCTCGCGGTCGGCATGCCGACGACGATGTCTTCCTGACCGCTGTAGCGCTGCAGCAGAACACCGAACGCTGATAGCAGGGTCATGAACGGCGTGACGCCCTCGCGTTGGCAGAGCGCCTTGAGCGCGCCGGTCAGGGTGCGCGGCAGGGAGAAGGCGAGCGAGGCCCCGCGATAGCTGAGTGCGGGCGGCCGTGGCCGGTCGGTGGGAAGCTGCAGCAGCGGGAGATCCTGCAACTGGCGGCGCCAATAGGCAGTGAGCTGGTCGAGCCGCTCGCCCATCAAGCGCTCGCGCTGCCATACAGCGAAATCGGCATATTGTATGGGCAGTTCGGGAAGCGGTGATTTCTGGCCCACATAGTAGGCGTTGTAGAGCGCGCTCAGTTCGCGCCAGAAGATGCCGAGCGACCAGCCGTCGGACACAATGTGGTGCATCACCAGCACGAAGACGTGGTCCTCGATGCCACGACGCAGCAGCGCGACGCGGATCAGCGGACCCTCGGCAAGGTTGAAAACGCGCTGGACAATCTCCGCGGTCAGCCGCTCGGTCTCCGCCTCCATCTCCTCGGGGGCCAGATCTCTCAGATCGTGAATCGCCAGATGCACGGGCATGTCGGCTTTGATGACCTGCATCGGTTCATCATCGAGCGAGGCGAAAACGGTCCGCAGCACCTCGTGGCGTTGCACGATCTCGTTGATGCCGCGCTCCAGGACTCCGGCGTTGACCGGGAAGCCGAACGGCACGACCAGCGGCAGGTTGTAGAATGTGGTTCCAGGCTCGAGCTGATCGAGAAACCACAGTCGCCGCTGAGCGAATGACAGGGGAAAGGTGATATCTCCACTGCTCATCGTGCGATCCGTAAGCAAGCTCGTGGTCTAGAGGTTCTCTAGACCACGCAAGGAAGGCATCCCGCCGGAGCGGTCGTCGTGCGCGAGGAAGCTGCGCCCCTCGCGGTCAGCCCGGCCAGGTCTTGGAGGCCGAATTCAGTGCCAATACGGTCTGATAGAGCAGCGCCAGAGACGGAATGTCCCGCGTGTCGACCTCGGTCTTCAGCAGCGCATCCTTGAGGGAGTCGGCGACCGCCTGGCCGTGCTGTTTGGCGTCTTCCTGGAATTTGTCGGAGATTTCGCGAACGCTCTGCGCGTAAGCAGCCGCTGCCTCGACCGTGCTCTTCTCGCCGGCGGCCTGGCGGTCGATGCTGGATGCCATGAGCTTGCGCTGTGTCTCGGCGGCTGCATGCACGTCGGTGTCCGCCACCGCCGTTCGATGCGTCTCGATCGCCGCGTCCGCACTGGCCCTGGCAACTTGCTGCAGCGAGCCCAGATAGTTGAGATAAGCCGAGGTCTGCGCCCGCTGGGCGTCGAGATAGCCTGAGTTGATCTTGTCCCAATAGGACTTGTACGCATCGTTGATGGCGCGATTGAGCTCTTGCTGGGCCATGGGGCTTCTCCCAGTTGGTTCGATAGTCGACGGTTCAGACTGAGAACTAGGCGCCGCTGCCTGTTTGTTGCGCGGCTGCTTGGGAATCTGCATTGGCCGCCTTCCTTCTCGGGTAGGTTTCGCTGCCTTCGCAAGCGACTACGACATCCCTGTCACTTTTGCTGTCGATGTTGGAAGACTGTGGTTGGCCACGCGCTTCCAACCTGCATTCAACAACTACCATACTGAGATGCCAAATCCACTACAACCGATCATAGCAATGACGACACTAAGGGCAACGTGAGGTTTGCCACAGAAAAGTCATCGCCGACCTCGACGTTGCTCTTCATCCAACCTGCCAGCCCGGTCTTGCGACGCTCGCGTCGGCTGCCGATGCGTGGACGCAAAGCCTGTGCAACATTCGCCTTGGTGGCCGCGGGTGCCGTGATGATGGTCCAGGCCCCGCCAACCGACAGATTCCTCAGCATCGCATAGCCGCCCGCCAGCAATTCGAAGGGTTGGGCGATCAGTTTGCGGAAATCGAACGGCCCGGAAGTCCCGACCTTGTTCGCGTCGAACCAGGCAGGCGTGCAGAAGTCGGACACCAGACGGCCGCCAATTTTATAGCCGGAGGCATCGGACTGGCAGGCGTCGCAATTCTCATAAGCGTAAAGCAGCACGCCTTGCGCCGTCGGCATAAGCGCGGTGAGGTAGATATAGGGATCGCTCAGCATTTCGAGGATCTCGTGACTGAACAGGACGGTCCAGTCCTGGCCCGCCTGTAGAGAGGTCGCCACGAAGACCTTGGCGATCGGCAGGCCTTGCGGCGTCAGATCGTGATAGCCCAGTGCATTGCCGAGATCGGAATTATCGAGCGCCACCACCCACCAGGCGCCGGCCGGCGGCAACGTGCCCGGCGGGACGACGGCAATCTGCGCGTCTACATTCCAGAATGGCGCGAAGTCGCGCGAGACCTGAACCTGGAGCGCCGCCGCAGCGTCGACGATCTCTTTGTGCTCCACCAACGTGCTGGCGTTTATGACTGCGATTGGAATACGAAGCATGGGCTCTCCCCTCGCGGCAAATAACTCTACCAGCAAAGGTTGCATTCTGAACGTACACTATCTCTTGGCGTGTTCTCCCGCCTAACCGGGCCGTGACAGCCTCGAGGACGCGCTACCCCAGTGTTGCAAAGTAGAGTTAACCTTTTGTGGTCGTGCGTCCAGTATTCAACCACAGGCCGCGACGTTCGAAGCTCTCAGCATCCGAAAATGGAGCTAAGCCATTGATTCAAGGGGATCACTGTATCAGGAAATCGCGGTGGCTATGGCGACGACGTTGCAGTTCTCCGGACCCGAGTTCTTCTTTAAAGGGGTCTCCAAGACCTGATGTCTTGAAGCGCGCCGCGTTGGATTACGAACGGCGGGGCTGCGGTCGTGTTAAGAAGGCGAGGGATCAGGGCAAGCGAAGCTGAGATCGCAGCCTCGCCGTCGACAGAAGCCACGACCTGCACGGTCGCTCGAGCAGCGGCGATCGTCACGGCCGGCTGGTCTCAGCCGAAGCGCGCGAGCGGGGCCACATCGGCGACGCCAAGCTCGCCGACGACGATCTCGCCGCCGGCCACCAGCCAGGCATGAGCGGTCAATCCATCGCTGCCTCTGGCCGCGCCGAGATGCAGCGCCGAGCCCTGGCCGCGCCGCGCCAGCATGGCCTTGGCGGCCATGGCCTGCGGTAAGCACACCGCGTTCCATGGCACGTTGCGCGCGGCCATCGTCACCGCCTCGCCGACCGCCAGCACGGTCGCGACGTCGCAAGAGCCTCGGTCGGGCGAGCGCTGAAGCCACGGCGCGATACGGCCGAACGGCACGGTCAGCAGCAGCAGACGCGAGACGCCGAGGAACAGCGCCGCCTCCATCAGCAGCAGGTGCTGGCGGTTGGTCATCTGCAGTAAACGGCCCAGTTTGTGGCCCAGGTTGCGGATGAGCCGCACGACTATCCTCCAGCGTCGGGTTGAACGACTATAGTCGCAAGACGCGTCTTCCACCATTCAGCGGCCCCGCCATGCAACTGTCCGACATGCCCGCCTTCCAGACCGACCTGTTCGTGCCGATCTACAAGGCGATGCGGCAGGGCTCGTGGGAACTGCGGGTCAGCGGCATCAACCTGGTGCCCGGCTACTGGAGCGGCACGGTGCTGGTGCAGGGTATGGCGGCGCTGTTGCGGGACGGCGTGACCTGGATGTCGATGACGCCCTACGAGATCGAGAGCCAGGAGATCGGCGTCCGGCTGTCGCACGGCCATGTGCTGATCCACGGCCTCGGCATGGGCTGGAGCGCGCTGACCTGTGCGTTCCGCCCGGAGGTGACCGCGGTCACGGTGGTCGAGCGCGACCCCGACGTCATAGCGATCTACGAGGCGCTGGGCGTTGGGAACCAGCTGTTCGACGCCGAGCGCGCCAAGATCCGCATCGTCGAGGGCGATGCCTTCGCCTTTCGGCCGACGTCGCACATCGACTTGCTGATGCCTGATATCTGGCAGCCGCTGGTGAGCGATGGCCGCGTGCAGGAGGTGCAGCGCCTGCAGGCCAATGTCGGCGCGACGTCGGTATACTTCTGGGGCCAGGAGATGGAGATCGCCCGCCATGCCCGCGCCGCCGGCCGGGCGATCGACGATGCCGGCATTGCCGCGACCATTGCCGATTTCGGTTTGCCGCTGATCGGTCCGGCCTTCGCCGATTATTCGTCCAAGATCGCGACGGTCGCCGAGCGCTGGATGCGCGATCGCTGGCTGACCTGAGCGCGCTGCCAATCTTGCAGCAGGCCGACGAGATCGGTCTCGCCGGCACTCGCCGATGCGGTGGCAGATCCTCAAGGAACGCGGCTACGCTTTCCGATAAGTCCGCCAACAATCGGCCGTTGTCGAGCGGTCGTGATCTTACGGGCCGGCCGTGACCGGCAATCGCTCAAGGGCCCGGATGCCGGTTCGCGTGCGCCAGCGGAGCTTTGGCTCCTCCGTCGCCAGCGCGAGCTTCGGCCAGCGCTCGAACAGGGCTTGCAGCGCACACTTGCCTTCGATGCGTGCGAGCTGGTGACCCAGGCAGAAATGGATGCCGGCTCCGAAGGCGACGTGCCGGTTCGGCCGTCGCTCGAGATCGAGCCTTTCCGGATGGTCGTTCGCCTGCGGGTCGAAGTTCGCGGCGGCCAGCATGGGCATGACCTTGTCGCCCTTCTTCAGGCGGACGCCGCCGAGCTCCACATCCCGACGCACGAATCGCGGCTTGGTGAATTGGACGGCGGACACGAACCGCAGGAATTCCTCGACCGCCTGCTCGGCACGGCTCCAATCCTCCTCCAGCCAGTCGCGCAGGCCGGGATTGAGCAGGAGCTCGCGGACCGATCCGCTGATGAGATGCGTCGTGGTTTCGTGTCCGGCGAACAGCAGCAGGAATAGCATCGACACCATCTCGTCGCGGCTGATGGCGCCGCCTTCCTTCTCGATGCGCACCAGCTCACCGATCACGCCGGTGCCGCCGCTTTCGCGCGCAGCGTCAAGGCGTTCCTGCATGTAGCGCTTCATGGTGAAGATCGTCGGTATGGCGACGAGAAAACCAAGCGCGCTGTTGAAGCGCGTGAAGGTGCCGGCCCACGCCGCGAATTTCGCCTGGTCCGCGAGCGGCAATCCGAGCAGCTCGCAGATCACCAAAAGCGGCAGCTGTCGCGCATAGCGATCCACGAGGTCGGCGGGGCTGCATTCGGCAAACAGCACGTCGGCCAGCTCGCTGGCGAGCGCCATGATGCGGGGCTGCATGTCGAGCACGGCGCGCCGGCGAAACACCTCGTCGACGATGCCTCGCAGGCGCGTGTGGTCCGGCTCATCGGCCGCCAGCATGTTGTTGGCGATCGTGTGCACGATTCTCGGCATCCACCATTGCAGGCCGGCGATCCTGCCGTCGTCCTTGCGCAAGGTGAAGGTCTTGCTGTCTCTCAGGACCTGGTTGGCCAGAGCCTGCGTCGTCGTGGTCCAGACCTTCCCGATGAGCGGAAACCTAACCTCGACGACCGGCCCCGCGGCCCGGAGTTTCTCGATCTGGGCAGCCGGGTTGCGGAAGAATTCCTGGCTGGTGAAATCCGCGTCGAGCGTCATGGCCGATCCTGCTGCAACGACATGTGCACCGCCACCGTCGTATGCAAGCCTGCGCTCATCAAGGTGGGGCGCAGGAGTCTCGCAGCACCAGATCGACCGGCAGCAGGACGCGCGATTGCGCACCGCCGACATCGCCGCGCAGCCGCAACAGCAGAAGCTCGGCGGCGGCATGCCCGACATCCTCGAGGCTCCAGCGCAGTGCCGTGATCGCCGGCGTATGCACCGCGGCAAGATCGGTATCGCCGACCGACAGCACGGAGAGGTCGTCCGAAACCGCCAGCCGCACGTCTCGCGCCGCCCGCAGGACGCCAGCGAGGATGCGCGTGCCAAGCGCGATGATCGCGGTCGGCCGCCGGTCGCTGCGCAGGAGGGCGAGCGCGTCGGCGTGTGCGAAATCCATCGGCGAGGTCTGCAGGCACAGCAGGGCGTCGGCCGGATCGAGGCCTGCCTCGGCGAACACCTCGCGGAAGCCGGCGATGCGCTCGCGGCTCGGACGCATGCGTGCATCGGCGGTCAGCAACGCGATGCGCCGGTGGCCGAGGCCGACCAGATAGCGGGTTGCCGCCCTGGCGCCGGCGCGATGGTCGACCAGAACCGCTGGCCACAGCGGATCATCGTCCTGCTCCAGCGGATCACGATCGAGAATGACGACCGGTGTGCCGCCAGCGGCGAGCGCGCGCCAGGTCTCGTCGTTGGCGTTGCTGCCGGGCGCCACCAGAACGCCGTCCAGGCACCGTCCGCGGAACTGGTTGGCCGCCGCTCGCTCGCGCGCAGCGTCGTTCGCCGTGCTGGCGACGACCAGCATGTATCCGGCGTCGCGCAAGCGTGCCTCCGCGGCGCGTACGATGGCGGCGTTGATGGGATTGGCGACGTCCGGGACCAGGCAGCCAACCATGCCGGTCGATCGCGTTCGAAGCCCGCGCGCCAGGAAGTCCGGCTGGTAACCGAGTCTGTTGGCGGCGGCCGCCACATCGTGCGCCACCTTGGTGCTCACGTTCTTCCCGCCATTCAGCGCGCGAGACACCGAACTCTGGGAGACACCCGCGGCCTTGGCGACCTCGCGGATTGTCACGACATCTTTTCTGGAAACGATTGCCTGCATGCTACGCTACCACAGTTGACTCTCTTCGCTCGGGAAACAAGGATATTGGAAACGATTCCAGTCGACCACAAGAAGCGGCTGGCGGGAGGTACATCATGTTCAAGCTCAATCGCCGCATCTTCGCGGCCGGAAGCGTGGCGATCGCGTTGCTGGCGTCGGCCCCGGCGATGGCGCAGGGCAAGGTCCTGCGCTTCGTGCAGAACGGCAATCTCACGATCCTCGATCCGATCTGGACGACCGCCTACGTCACGCGCGACCACGGCTACATGATCTACGACACGTTGTTCTCGACCGACGCGAACAACGCCGTGCAGCCGCAGATGGTCGACAAGTACGAAGTATCGCCCGACAAGCTGCTGTGGACCTTCACCTTGCGCGACGGCCTGGAATGGCACGACGGCAAGCCGGTGACGGCAGAGGACTGCGCCGCCTCGCTCAAGCGCTGGGGCGCGCGCGACCCGATGGGCCAGAAGCTGATGGACTTCGTGGCCGAACTGAAGCCCACCAACGACAAGACCTTCACGCTCCGGCTCAAGGAGCCGTACGGTCTGGTGCTCGATACGCTCGGCAAGCCGTCGTCGAACGTGCCGTTCATGATGCCCAAGCGGATCGCCGATACCGACCCCTTCAAACAGATCGACAGCCAGATTGGTTCGGGCCCGTTCATCTACGTCAATGCCGAGTCCAAGCCGGGCGAGAAGCACGTCTACATCAAGAACCCCAAGTACAAGCCGCGGTCCGAGCCGGCCTCGGCGCTGGCCGGGGGCAAGATCGTCAAGGTCGACCGGGTCGAGTTCGTCGATATGTCCGATCCGACGCAGCAGGTGAACGCGCTGATCGCCGGCGAGATCGACATGATCGAGCAGGTGCCGCACGACCTCATTCCGCTGCTGAAGAAGGACAAGGCCGTGCAGACGGTCAACTGGAACCCGCTCGGCCAGCAGTTCGTGCTGCGCATGAACTGGCTCACCAAGCCGTTCGACAATCCCAAGATCCGGTTGGCCGCGCTCTACTCGATGCGCCAGGAGGACTACCTCAAAGCGACGGTCGGCGATTCGGAATACTACAAGGTCTGCACGGCCGCCTTCGTCTGCGGCACGCCCAACGGCTTCGAGATCAAGGGCGACCTGCTGGTCAAGCCGGACTTCGAGAAGTCCAAGGCGCTCCTGAAGGAGGCGGGTTACGACGGCTCGCCGGTGGTGCTGATGCAGTCGACCACGCTGCCGGTGCTGACCAACATGGCGCCGGTCACCAAAGCGCTGCTCGAGCAGGGCGGCTTCAAGGTCGACATGCAGTCGATGGACTGGCAGACGGTGGTGTCGCGCCGCGCCAAGAAGGATCCTGCCGACAAGGGCGGCTGGAGCGCCTTTCACACCTACGCCATCGCCGCCGACATCCTCAATCCGATCGCCGCCAACTTCACCGTCGCCAACGGCGACAAGGCCTGGTTCGGCTGGCCCAACGATCCGGAGATGGAGAAGCTGCGCGACGCCTATTCCAAGGAGACCGATCCGGCCAAGTCGAAGGAGCTGGCGCACGCCGTCCAGAACCGCGCGCTCGAAACTGCGCAGTATGCCTGGCTCGGCCAGTGGTACGGGCCGGGTGCCGCACGCAGCAACGTCGTCGGCTGGCTGCAGGCGCCGGTGACGGTGCTCTGGAACATCGAGAAGAAGTGACGAATTGCGCAAGGCCCGGGTTCTGGCACAAGCTCGCCTGTGCTTCAGAACCACCAGGGCGTTGGGCTGCAGGTCTGGGTGCTGCGGGTCGACGCGCTGTCCGAAAGCGATGTCGTGCCGCTGCTGCCGATCCTCGACGAAAATGAGAAGGCGCGCATGGCGCGCTTCGTCGATGCGCGAAACCGGATCGAGTATGCGGCTGCCCATGGGTTGACGCGGCTTGCGCTTGGCCAGGCGCTGTCGGTTTCCCCGACGTCGCTCACTTTCGCGGAAGGCCCCAACGGCAAGCCGTCGGCGCTGCATGACGGCCGGCCGGCTCCGGTGTCCTTCAATCTCAGCCATGCCAGCGGCATGGTGGGCGTGGCAGTGCTGGGGCAGCCTGACGTGCCGGTTGGCTTCGACCTCGAGCGCTTCGACCGCCGGATCGAGCTGAAGATTGCCGATCGGTATTTCCGGCCGGAGGAGGTGGGCTGGCTGATGCGCCTCCCATTGGACGAGCGGCCGCGCGGGTTCCTGCGGCTATGGACCCTGAAGGAGGCGCTCATCAAGGCGACCGGCGAGGGGCTGTCGCGCGAGCTCGACTCATTCTGGTTCGATGTCTTTCCACCACGCCTGCATTTCGTTACCGGTGACGAGGCCGGAGAGCATTGGCGCTTCGAGCAACGGATCGTCGACGACACCTTCGTCGCCGCCGCCGGCCTGCGGCTTGCCGACGGGTTGGACTGGTCGCCCGTGTGGTGCGCGGTCGATCCGCGAAAGCTGCTGGTCGAAGGGGCGTTGGCTCTGGAGTAAGCTCGCTTCGTGAGCCCAAGCCTGCCCCATCTCACTGAAGTCCCATCCGAGCCGATCCCGCTGTCGGTACTGACCGGCTTTCTCGGCAGCGGAAAGACGACGCTTCTGTCGCGGGTCCTTGCATTGCCGGATTTGCGCGACACGGCGGTCGTCATCAGCGAGTTCGGCGCCGTCTCGCTCGATCATCTCCTGCTGGAAGCCACGGCCGACGACGTGGTCGAGCTGCCCAACGGCTGCACCTGCTGCGCAGTGCGTCAGGGCTTGGCCGATGCCTTCTATCGGTTGCTGCGGTCGCGGCAGGCGTCTGCCAGATCACCGTTCCGGCGCATCGCGCTCGAGACCAGCGGCCTCGCGGATCCAGGGCCGGTGCTCTACACGCTGTCGGCCGATGCCTTCCTCGAAGCCTCGCTCAGGCTCGATCGCGTCGTGACGACGGTCGACGCCATCGCGGGGCCGGCAACGTTAGATCGCTATCCCGAAGCCGTGGCTCAGGCCGCGGTCGCCGATCTGCTGCTGCTCACCAAGACCGACCTCGCGGCCGTCCCCGATGCTCTTATGCAGCGGCTGGCATCGCTCAATCCGACGGCGCCGATCGTCGATGCGAGCGACGCCGAGGCGAGCGATCTGCTGTTCGGCGGTTCCCCCAAGGCATTGCCGCGGCCCCGGCCGAGTGTATCGGCGACGCATGCCCACGGTATCTCCGCCTTGTCGGTGCGCCTCAACCGGCCGATGAACCGCCTCGGCTTCGCCGTGGCATTGGGCGGCCTGGCGCGCGACCACGGCGAGAAGCTGCTGCGCGTGAAGGGGCTGGTCGAGTTCAGCGACCGGCCGGGCGGGCCGGCGGCGATCCATGCCGTGCAGCACACCCTCTATCCGCCGCGCTGGCTCGAGCGCTGGCCCGATGCCGACGCCACCAGCCGGCTGGTCTTCATCATCCGCGATCTCGAACCGGACGAGATCCTGCGCCGCTTCGCCGAGGGCGAGCCGGCGTGCATCGCCTCTCCGGCAGGAGTCACCTGATGCTCGACCTCGCCATCACCGGCGGCACCTGCGTGCTGCCGACCGGAACCCAGGCCGCCGATATCGGCGTCAAGGACGGACGCATCGCGCTGGTCGGCGGGCCGGGCTCGCTGCCCGACGCCACGCGTACCGTCTCGGCCAAGGACCGGCTGGTCATCCCCGGCGGTGTCGATCCGCACATCCATTGCTCGATGCCGGTGCGCGCGCCGGGCCGGCCCGACGTGCTGACCGATCCGCCGAGCCAGGTCAGCAAGGCGGCGCTGCATGGCGGCACCACGACGCTGATCGACTTCGTGCAGTGTGTGCACGAGCGCACCGTCCAGGACTCGATCGCGGCGACGCAGGCGCAGTGGAAAGACGCCTGCTACACCGACTACGGCTTCCACCTCACCCTGATGGGCGAGGTGCCGCAGCCGCATTTCGGCCAGCTCGCCGATGCGATGCAGGACGGCCATGCCAGCATCAAGATCTTCACCACCAACATCCGGCCCGGCAACGTCGGCCGCATGGTGCCGCACGGCCATATCTGGGAGGCGCTGAAGGTCGTCGCGGGCGCCGGCGGCATCGCCTGCATCCATGCCGAGGACAACGACATCGTGATGTTCATGTACGAGAAGCTGATGCGCGAGAACCGCGTCAGCTTCGAGCACATGGCCGAGGTCCACAACGCGCTCTCCGAGGAGCTGTCGTTCAATAGAGTGATCCGGCTCGCCGAGAACGTCGAGGGGGCGGCGCTCTACATGGTGCATGTCTCGGCGGCGACCGGCGTGGCGGCGCTTGCGGCGTCGCGCGGCAAGGGCTTCCCGATGTACGGCGAAACCCTGCATCAGTACCTGATGTACAACGCCGAGGACTACAAGCGGCCGGGCGGCCAGATGTTCCACACCTATCCGTCGCTCAAGTATCCCGAGGACCAGAAGCGGCTGTGGGAGGCGACCAACCGCGGCGCCATCCAGACCATCGCCACCGACGAGCTGTGCTGCCCGCTGCGGGTCAAGCTGCAGGGCAGCCGGATCGACGACACGACCGGCGGCAACTCCGGCGTCGAGCCGCGGGTCGGGCTGATGTACACCCAGATGGTGACCGAGCGCGGCTACTCGGAGGCGCACTTCGTCGACATGATCTCGACCAATGCCGCCAAGATCATGGGCATGTATCCGAGGAAGGGCGCGCTGGCGGCCGGCTCGGACGCCGACATCGTGCTGCTGCAGACCGGGCTCTCGAAGACGATCAAGGCCGCCGACCTGCACGAGACCGACTACACGCCATGGGAGGGCCACACCGTGACGGCGTGGCCGACGGTCACGATCAAGGGCGGGCACGTCGTCGTCGACAATGGCGCGTTCCACGGCGATCTCAAGCACGGCCAATTCCTGAAGCGCAAGGTGAGCGAGGAGATCCGCAGCCGGCCGGCCGTCTAGCACCGGTCCTCGCGAAGATCGCCCGAAGCATGTTATGCCTGCGGGCGTTAAGTCGGGAGGGGGGAACCTGCCAACCGATATACCGATGAATGCCCTGCGCAAGGATGCGCTGGGTGTGCCGCACATCGTCTTCTTCGTGGTCGCTGCGGCGGCGCCTTTGACGGCAGTGGTCGGCGTCACCCCGGCGTCCTTCTCGCTGGGCAACGGGCCGGGCGTGCCGCTAACCTTCCTGCTGGTCGGGGTCCTCTACCTGCTGTTCAGCGCCGGCTTCACGGCGATGAGTGGCTTCGTCGGCAGCTGCGGCGGGTTCTATTCCTACATCGTCGCCGGATTGGGTCCTGTCGCCGGCGTGGCCGGCGCAATGATCGCGCTGGCGACCTATGCCACCCTCGAGGTCGGCTTGTGCGGCATGTTCGGCTTCTTCCTCGACAACATGGTGACGTCGTACGGCGGGCCCTCGCTCGACTGGTGGATCTATCCAATGGTCCTGCTGGCCTTCGTCTATGCCTGCGGCCGGCGCAGCATCGAGTTCAGCGGCATGGTGCTGGCCTGCTGCATGATCGCCGAGGTGACCATCCTGTTGCTGATGGGCATTGCGATCCTGCACATGGTCACGGAAGGCCCGGCACAGCCGGTCCTGTTCACGCCGTTCGGCCCGGCGACGCTCATGCCGGGGCTCGGCATGTCGCTGGTCTTCGTCGTCACCGCCTTCATCGGCTTCGAGGCGACCGCGATCTTCGGCGAGGAGGCACGCGACCGCGGGCGCACCATCCCGCGCGCGACCTATATCGCGGTCATCCTGATCTCGCTGTTCTACGCCTTCACGACCTGGACGATCGTGCTTTACTACGGTCCGGACCGCATCCAGGAGCAGGCGGAGCAGCACACCGCTACGCTCTATCTCGCGGCGGTCAAGGCGCTGCTGGGCCAGGTGGCGGGCCACGTCATGCAGGGGCTGTTGGTGGCGAGCCTGTTCGCCTGCGCGCTCTCATTCCACAACACCCTCAACCGCTACCTGTTCGCGGCTGGCCGGGAAGGGCTGCTGTGGCGCGGCCTCGGCCGCACGCACCGCCATCATCACTCGCCGCTGTACGCCGGCATCGTGCAGACCGCGGTCATGGTGGGTGCGGTCGGACTGTTCGCGCTGGCCGGAGCAGACCCTTATGCCGTCGTGTTCGCCTGGATGGGCGCGTTCTCGAGCCTCGGTATCCTGATCCTGCAACTGCTCGTGTCGATGGCCGTCGTCGCCTTCTTCTGGCGCAAGAGCCACGGCATGAGCCTCTGGCGGCGCCTGATCGCGCCCGGCCTGAGCGCGCTGGGCCTCGGGGCGTGCTTCGTCCTGATGGTCGGCAATCTCGAGCTGGTGAGCGGCTCCAGCTCGTGGATCGTCCAGGGCTTCCCCTGGATGTTGCTCGCGATCGGGCTGGCCGGCGCCGGGATGGCGCTCTGGGTCAAGGCCCGCAAGCCCGGGGTCTATGCCCATCTCGGGCGGACGTTCCAATAGGAGTGGGCTAGGATCGGCGCTCGCCCCCACAGCCCGCGAGCCCGCCATGTCCCGTATCCGTCCGTCCCGCTTCGTGCACGTAGTCTATCGCACCCGCCAGTTCGACAGGTTGATCGACTGGTACAAGGCGGTGTTCGACTGCCGGGTGCAGTACCAGACGCCGGTGCTGGCCTTCCTGACCTACGACGACGAGCATCACCGCGTCGCGCTGATCAATCTCGATGCGGTGGCGCCCGATGCCAGCCATGACGGCCGGCGCGGCGCGGTCGGCGTCGACCACGTCGCCTACACCTACTCGAGCGTCGAGGACCTGGTCGAGAACTACGCCCAGCTCAAGGAGAAGGGGATCCTGCCGTACTGGTGCATCCACCACGGCGTGACGATGTCGATGTACTACGCCGATCCGGACGGCAACCAGATGGAGATGCAGGTCGACTCGTTCTCGTCGGGCGACGAGGCCAACGCCTTCATGACCGGCCCGGGCTTCGCCGCCAATCCGATCGGCGTCGAGTACGATCCCGAGGAGGTCCTGGCGAAGATCAGGGCAGGGACGCCGGGCTCGGCCTTCCTGCGCCGCGCGAGCGACCTGCCCGTGTCGCCGATCCGGGGCAACATGGCGCCGCCGGCCTGAGCCCAGCCGTTTGCGCCGTTTTCACCGTTTTTGCCGAAACACCGATTCCCGGAAAACATCACCGGTCCGCATCGGCACGGAACCCTCCATCCATTAGCCAGAATTGCGGAAATTCGTGGAGTGCATCCCAAGGGTGCACTCCATTTGATTTCCCCCAATTTCGGCTATTCGACAGGCTCAGGGTGGCGACGGCGGCGGGCGGTCGATCTGCACGGTCGCGGTGAGGCCGATCGACAGGGTGACGTCAGGCGGCACCTTGTCGATCTCGATGCGGACCGGCACGCGCTGGGCCAGCCGGATCCAGGTGAAGATCGGATTGACGGTCGCGAGGCCGGCCGCGTCGGCCTGGGCATTGGCCACCTGGATGCCGCGGGAAATGCCGGCGACATGGCCATGCAGGATCGTCGGATATCCCATCAGTGAAATTCGGGCGGGATCGCCGATGCTGATCGAGCGGAGCTGCGTCTCCTCGAAATAGCCGTCGATCCAGAAACTGTCGGCATCGACGATCGACAGGCTGCGCTGGCCCGCGGTCGCATAGTCGCCGATCTGGACCGCCAGGTTGGTGACGAAGCCGTTGACCGGCGACACGATCTTTGTGCGCTCGAGATTGACCTTGGCGCGGTCGAGGTTCGCGGATGCCTGGGCAAGGCCGGCCTGCGCGATGCGCGCCTGCGCTTCATAGGTCTGCTGTTCCTCGACCGAGGTCGTGAGGTTGGTGAGCTTCTGGCGACGCTCCGCCTGCAGGCGCGTGTTCTCGACGTTCGCCTCGGCCTGCTCGACGGCAGCCTGCGCCCCCTTGAGCGCGATAGCGTAGTCGGTGCGATCGATCTGCATCAGCGGATCGCCCTTGTGGACGAACTCGTCGGACCGGATCGGCAACTCGACGATGCGACCGGACACCTCGGGCTTGACGGTGATCACGTAGGCGCGAACCGTGCCGTCGCGCGTCCACGGCGTGTCCCTGTAGGCTGTCCAGGCGAGCCGGCCCAGCACGATTGCGACAATGACGACCGCCAGCGTCACCAGGATCGGCAGCGCGCGCCGAGGCAGGACGCCCAGCCGGCGCCTCCAGTGCGGCCCGGGCCGCGTCTCCACGGGATCGTCGGTTTGCGCCACGGTCAGATCCATCCGGTGACGAGCACGATCAACGACAACACGATGACATAGACGCCGGTGTTGAATAGTGCAGGGTGCCACACGAGCCGCGCCAGGCCCAGCCGGTCGCCGAGGCGCCGCAGCGGCATTGTCGCGATCCAGGCGGCGAGCATCATCAGCGCGAACGGCGCCACGTAGACGCCGAAGATATCCAGCTCAACGTATCGCATGCGGCTCCGGTTGGATGGCGGCAGACGGAGGCGCGAACCAGCGAGCGCCCGCCTCGAAGTAGTCTGCATGCCGCTCCAGCGCATCGGCAACGACCATCGCC
Source organism: Reyranella sp. (assembly GCA_036493235.1). Taxonomy (GTDB): domain Bacteria; phylum Pseudomonadota; class Alphaproteobacteria; order Reyranellales; family Reyranellaceae; genus Reyranella. The sequence continues at coordinate 9,652 of DASXQC010000941.1, read as the reverse complement.
GCCACCCGACGGCGCATGGCGCCGGTCGTCGCGGCATCGGACGCGGCGGCGATGGTTGCGCCGAACCGCTCCAGGTCGCTGCGCGCCCGGGCTACGTCGCCGGCCGACAGGGCGGCGAGTGCGATGTCCAGGGCGCGTCGGTCGTGCAGCCGCCAGTGCGGCCGGCGCAGGTAAAGGACGGCATCGCCGATCGACAGTGCCGCGATCAGCCGCGCGTGCTGCTGGAGCGCGGCCTCGGGCGGCAGCGCGGCGAGTCGGCGCGAGACGACGGTTGCCCAGGCACCGCGATGGAACCGGGGACGGCCGATGGCGAGGGCACGCAGGTCGCGCAAGGTGAGCGTCAGCAGCCGGCGGGTGCGATACTGCGGGGACAACGGCGGTATCAGGCGCATCGACATAGCCGCTGCGGCGGTTCCGGCGACGATGCCCAGGGCCGAATTGAAGAAGGCTACAGGATCGTAGGTCGCCTGATTCGAAGGGCCGAGCAGGGGGATGAAATTGGTCGCGATGCCGATGAAACCGGACTTCCACCATGTCCCCGTCGAGATCGCGCCGAGCGGTGTCAGGACGAGCGCCAGCACCAGCGCGAAGCCGACGAAGTCGTCGAACGCGGGAAGCACGGCGAAATTGACGACCGCGGCAATGCCCGCCGCGATCATCGTGCCCGCGGCGAAGCCGAGCGCGGAGCGGAAGGCTTCGGCCTCGCGCGGCGAGAACAGGATCGTGCCGACGGCCGCGAAGATGATCATCGTCGGTCCGCTCGACCAGGCAGTCTCGATCCAGATCAACTGGGTGACCGCGAGCGCGACCACCACCCGCAGCATGTTGAGCAGCGCCGGCAGCAGGTCGGGAACGGAGAAGGAGCGGCGCTCGCGGCCGGGCGGTTCCGAGCGGATTCCCCGGATCAGCTCCAGCCCGTCGACGGCGCGCTGCAGCGCCAGCAGGGCGCGTGCCAGGTTGTCGATCAGGAAGCGGCTGCCGATATCACTCACCGGCCGGCGCAGCAGGCGGCGCACGGCGGCCCGCGGCGGCTCCTGTTCGGCCGGCAGGGAGGGTGACAGCGCCGCTGCCGTCCGTTGGAGCTCTTCGCTACTGCCGGCATCGAGATGGCTGGCGATGCCGCGCCAGGATGATATCGCCGAGAACAACGACTCCGCCGCGACCTGCAGGCTGCGCTGCCGGTAGCGCAGTTCGGAGGACTCGCCGCTCGCCTCGTCGATGGCGACGTGAAGGGAGGCGACGCGCGCGGTCAGGCCTCGCCGCTCGGCGCGGATCGAGGCGAGGTCGCGGCCCGCCGCCAGCGTGGCGCCAAGTCCCCATCGTACGGTGTCGATCGCGCCGGCGAAGGCGAGGCCCAGCTGCCGGCGTGCGCTGCCCGCGTCGGTCAGCATCAGCACCAGGCCGGCACTCAGGATGCCGATGCAGATCTCGGTCGCCCGCGAGACGGCGAGCGCGAAGGTTTCGCCCGGCGCGGAGAGCGCATCGGCGAACACGATCGCGGCGGTATAGCCCGCCAGCGCCGCGGCATAACCCGCGAAGTTGCGCAGGACCGTGGCCATCAGCCCGCACAGGCCGCACCAGAGATCGAGACCGATCAGCAGGCCGACACGGCTTTGCGGGAAGACGGCCGTCAGCACGACGATGAAGATCGCGCCAATTGCGGTTCCGATCGCGCGGAACCAGCCTTTGCGCAGGGACGCGCCGAGGCTCGGCTGACAGACGATGCCCGCCGAGGTGCCTGCCCAGAAGGCGTTGTCGAGCTCGAGCCAGTAGGCGACGGCCAAGGCGAGAATCACCGAGGCCGACAGGCGCAGACCGTGGACCAAAGCGGGAAGCCATGCCTCCCAAGCAGGGTGGGAATAGTCGCCGGACCTACCCGAACCATCCGTAGACATGGCCGCGCTCCTTCACGAAGGAATGAGCTGCCGCTGGCTGGGTTGCGCTAGGGAACCTGCCGGTCTCTAGTCCTGCGGTGGGACGAACATGTAGCCGACGCCCCAGACGGTGCGGATCGCCGTCGGGTGCTCGGGGTCGATCTCGATCTTGCGGCGGATGCGGTTGATGCGCAGGTCGATGGCGCGATCGAACGCCGCCATCTCGCGATGGCCGATGCGCTCCAGCATCCAGTTGCGCTCGAGCGGCCGGTTGGGATTGTCGGCGAATAGCTTCAGCAGGTCGAACTCGCTGGCCGACAGCGTCTCCTCGCTGCCGTCCGCCTCGATCAGGATGTGGCGCTCGAGGTCGAGCACCCGGCGGCCCATGCGCACCCGCTTGCTGGGCGCGGCGGCAGGCGCCTCGCCGGTGCGGCGCAGCACGCTCTTGATGCGGGCCAGCAGCTCGCGCGGCTCGAACGGCTTGGGGATGTAGTCGTCGGCACCCGACTCGAGGCCGACGATGCGGTCGACCGTCTCGCCGGCTGCCGTCACCATGATGATGCAGATCTTGCTGCTCTTCTCGCGCAGCCAGCGGGCCAGCGCGAGGCCGTCTTCGCCGGGTAGGCCGATGTCGAGCAGCACCAGGTTGGGGATTTCGCGTTCCACCAGGCGCCGCAGCCCAACGCCGGAGGCAAAGCCGGTGACGCGATAGCCCCGCTTGCTGAGGTAACCGATCAAGAGCTGGCGGCCCGCCGCCTCATCTTCGACCACGACGATGTGTGGGCGCCAATCCATCCGTCTACAACTCTTGTCCCTAGGCCCCAAGTCCCAAAGGAAAAATGTTAGAGTAATTCAGCGGGTTAGCCAAGCTGAACGGCATGTCAGGCGTCGATTTGGCCGCGAACCCGGTCCATTTCGACGACCAGATGGCCGAATTCGCCCTCGCAGGCGACCCGGTCGCGCGCCTTGGCCGCCGTCTCCAGGGCCGCCGCGCTGCTGCTCAGGAGCCGAGCGCCGACTGCCAAGGCGCCGCTGCGCAGACGATGGGCCGCCGACTGCAGCGTCGCCAGATCGCCGCAAGCCATTGCCTGCTCGATATCATGCGAGGAGGCCGACACCGTTTCGCTGAACCGCCGCAGGATGCTGCGCCGGGCCGCGTCGTCGTTCTCGACCCAGGGATCGAGCACGCTGGGGTCGATGGCGGGAGTATCGCTCGGCGGTGCGACCGGTGCCGGCTTCTCGGCCTTCTTGTCGACGGCCGGCACCTTCTTCTCGGGCTCGTCTGGCACCCAGCGCCTCAGGACATGGCGCAGACTGTCGAGGCCGACCGGCTTGGCGAGGTAGTCGTCCATGCCGGCCGCTTTGCAGCGTTCTTCCTCGCCGGCCAGGGCGTCGGCGGTCACAGCGACGATCGGCGTGCGGACACGGCTCTCGGCCGATTCGATGCCGCGGATCTCGCCAGTCATGGTGAAGCCGTCCATCAGCGGCATGTGGACGTCGGCGAAGACGATGTCGTAGTTGCCGCCGCGCCAAGTGCTGAAGCCGGCGAAGCCGTCGGCGGCGGAGTCGGCCGGCATGCCTAGCACCCGGAGCTGGCGCAGCATGACCTCGCAGTTGATTGGGTTGTCGTCGACCACCAGCGCCTTGCGGCGGACGGGGGCGGGCTCGGCAGCGGCCGCCGCCGCAGCGGCGGCGGCGGCCGAGGCCGCTGCGGCAAGAGCAGGCACTGCCGACGCCGACGGCGTGACCGGTGCGGGCTTGGGCTGCGGCAGGGCGATCGGCTGCTCGACCACCGTGGGCTTGAGCTTCAGCGTGACGATGAACGTGGCGCCCGAGCCCGGCAGGCTCGAGACCGTGACGTCGCCCTGCATCAGCTCGGCGAGCTGCTTGACGATCGACAGGCCGAGGCCCGAACCGCCGAAGCGGCGCGTGATCGAGCTGTCGACCTGGCTGAACGGCTTGAACAGGCGGGCCTGCTGCTCGCTCGAGATACCGATGCCGGTGTCGGTGACCGCCAGCACGACCTTCGACATGCCATTCTCGGACGTCTCGGCCGAAGCGCGCAGCATGACGCCGCCGCGGTCGGTGAACTTCAGCGCATTGGACAGGAGATTGAAGATGACCTGGCGCACGCGTGTCGGGTCGCCGATGAAGGCGTCGGTTGGGCTGGAGGCGACGATGCCGACCAGCGACAGGCTCTTGCGAGCGGCTTGCGGCTTGAATACCTCGACCGCGCCGTCGATCAGGTCCTTGAGGATGAACGGCAGCTCCTCGAGCCGCAGCGCGCCGGCTTCGATGCGCGAGTAGTCGAGCAGGTCGTTGATGTTGCGCAGCAGCACCTCGGCCGATTCGCGCATCATGTTCAGCGTGTGGGTCTGGTCCTTGCCTGGGCCCTCGGCCTCCAGCACGTCGATCATGCCCAACACGCCATTCATCGGCGTGCGCAGCTCGTGGCTCATGGTGGCGAGGAACTGCGACTTGTGCTGCAGGGCGCGCTCGAGCTGCCAGCCCTTCTCGCGGATCTCGTTGATCAGGCGCACGTTCTCGATGGCGATCGCGGCCTGATCGGCGAACACTGTGGCGAGTTCGATCTGCTTGGCCGAGAAGGCCGCGACGTCGGTGCGGGCGAGTGCCAGTACGCCGATCAGCTGCCCGTCGCGGGTCATCGGCAGGCCGAGCATCGTGCCGATGCCGGAATGATCGGCCGAGCCGTTGGCCATCTCGGCTGCGGCGTTCGACACCGAGACCGTGCGAGCGCCGCCGGCCACGCGCACGACCAGGTCGTCCCACGCGGCCGCGGCGGGCGCCGCCTTGTGGGCGTCCTGGTTGCCCTGGCCGGTGCCGGAGCCGGCGATCCAGCGGAAGGTGCCATCCTGGAACTGGTAAATGCCGCCGACCTGGGCGTGGCACAGCCGGGTCGCAGTATCGAGCACCACCTGCAGCACCGGCTCGAGATCGAAGGTCGAGCGACTGATCGCCTTCAGCACGTCGGAGATCGCGGTCTGGTAGTCGAGCGATTCGCGCAGCTCCGCGGTGCGCTCGCCGACCTCGTGCTCGAGGTCGATCCTGGAACGCTGCTGCGCCGAGGCGAAGCGGTAGAGCAGCACGACGATCAGCACGCCCGCGGTCACCAGCAGGCCGGTCAGCAGCCAGTGCTGGAAGGAGAGGTCGTGCTGGTCCTGCGCGACGATGTCGCCCGAGCGCACGTTGGCCGCGGCGGCGAGCTGCAGCATGCGCGGCACCTGCGGCTCGAGCAGGTTGCGGATCTTCACCACGACCTCGGGGTTCGGCAGGCCGGGGATCAGCTTGTCGATCGTCGCGAGGGTGGATTCGAGCTCCTCGACGTTGCGCTTGAGGTCGGGCCGCTCGGAGATGAACTCGGCCGCCTCACCGGTGCGCAGCAGCACCAGGCGGTTGGCCAGCACGTCGAGGCGCAGCGCGACCGCGTCGGCGTCGATGTGGTTGCCGGGCAGCGCCGAGGCCGAGATCGTCTCCTCGAGCCGCAGCACCTCATGCGCGGCCTGGCTCAGCAGCCAGACGAGGTTGTAGCGCGAGACCCGGCCCAGCGCGTCCTGTCGGTTGACGATCAGGACGGAGTTGGCGATCACCGCGACGGCGAGAAAGCCGAGCAACAGCGCAAGCAGCAGCCGCTTGACGTTGGAGAACCGGTCGAAGCCGGTCGCCAGCACCTTCCACATCGCTGCGCCTTCCGCCCCCCCCGCGTCCGGCGTCTACTTCACGACCATGCGTGCGACCTGCCATGCCGAGCGGCTGTAGAAGCGCTGGTGCTGCAGCTCGGCCTTGGAATCGTAGTTGTAGACGATGAACAGCGGGCCCTTGTCGCGCACCGGCATGTAGTTGCCGTCGCGCTTGGTGGCGAGGATCACCGGGTGGGTCTTGAAGTCCTCGATCGGGATGTCGGTGGCGTAGTCGTTCAGCGCAGTCACCGTGACGCTGGTGCCCTTGCTGCCGACCGCCTCCATCAGCTTGTCCATCGGCACGCCGGTGAAGGTCACCGGGTCCTTGTACCACGGCGTCTTGGTGGTGAAGGAGACCGTGCCGAGCGCCTCGATCATCGGCATGTCGAACTCGGCCTTCTCGCCGTTGTTGGTGTTGCCGATCAGGCCGGAGATCGTGAGGATCACCTTGCCGGTCGGCTTGGCCAGCGTCGCGGCCATCGCCCGCGTCGCGCCCATCGTGGCCATTGTAAACGCCATGCCTGTGAGCTTCGCAAACCCCCGCCGCGTGACCATCGTTTCCATCTCAGTCTCCCAATTGCACAAGCGTCTCGTCGCGACCGCCATCACATCGGCCGCGACCTCCCTACGACCTCTGCCCGCGGCCCTCAGATCGGAGGTTCGGCGTGGCGGTATTCCTGATAGATGGCGGAGTTGCCGCTGTGCTCGCGCACTTCGACCGACTCCACCCAGACCCGGCCGTCCGTGTCGGCCTTTACCATCTTGCCGACCTGGTTGAAGACGAAGCGGGCCACTTCCTCGCAGCCGACCGACGGCACGATGCGCAGGTTCATCAAACCCAGCTCTGCCATGTGCTCGAAGGCGCCGATCTGCGGATCGTCGGTGGCGACCAGCACGGTGTGGTCGAACATCTCGTGCAGCCAGGCCCGCACTTCCTTGAGGTTGCCGAAGTCGAGGCACCAGTTGTTCTCGTCCAGCCGGTCGGTCGCGAACACGAAGCGGAAGGCCAGTGCATAGCCGTGGACCTGCTGGCAGTGCGAGTGCTCGGCGCGCCATTGGCGGAAGCAGCACGACAGGCCCTCGTTGTGGTCGTAGAGCTTGGTCGAGCGGTACAGCACGCCGGTGCGTGAGTGCTGCGCCACGGGCTGGAGCTGCATCTTGTCGAACACGGCCGTCATGCCCGGCTCCTGGATTCGAGCGACCGGCATTCCTCGAGGAATTCCGCCTTGAGCTTGGCATCTTCCTTCAGGACGCCGTAGTAGGCACTGCTGATCATCTGTGCGTCATGGCTGGCGAGCACGCCGCGATGGGTCTTGCACATGTGCACCGCGCGCAGCCGCACGGCGAGGCCGCGCGGCGCGGTGCGCTCCATCAGATAATCGCCGATTTGGCGCGTCAGCTCCTCCTGGACCTGGAAGCGGCGGGCGAAGTGATGGACGACGCGGTCGTACTTGGAGAGACCGATGACGCGGCCGTCGGCGGCGATGACACCGATGATCGCCGAGCCGTAGATCGGCATCAGGTGATGGGCGCAGGTCGAGCGCATCTCGATCGGCCCGGTCACCATCAGGTCGCTCGAGGTCTCGACACAGTCGAATTCGGTCAGCCGGGGCGGCGCGGTGAAGCGGCCGGCGAGCAGCTCGTTGACATACATACGGGCGACGCGCTGTGGAGTGTCCTGGGTGTTGGGGTCGCTGCGATGATCGATCCGCAGGATCGCCATCAGCTCGGAGAGCTTCTGGGCCGCCGCATCGATCATGGACTTCTTTTGTTCCTGGGTGAGGGGTGCATCGAGTGCCTGATTCGCCTGCGTCCCCAAGAACAAGCTGTCAATGATGTCCATCCGAATTCCCCGAGCTGCGGCTGCCCACCGCGACACCCCAACCAGCACCGCGTATCACACCGGTCATTGGCCGTGGCCTGAGATACAATTTACCATTTTCACGTGTCGTGCCGCTAGGTCCACAACAGCGCTAGCTAAGGTTTTGTTTTTCATGTGATTCCGGCCCAAAACCTGGCGAGAGGGGGCGGCCGGCGATGTAACGGTGGTATCGCCCCCGTATTGCGCGGCAGAACGCGGGCGTCTGCGTCGAGGGCGATACGACCTTGTACGGGCGCAATCGTATGAAGCGGCGGTGTCGGCAGCGTGTCTTTCACGCGGGCGACGGGGACCGATACGACGAGCCCGCCGTCAACTCCCCGCAATCTGCCGTCCATCGCCGATCCCCCTCCACGACCGGGGCGGTCGCGACGCGCTCAGGCGTCGCGATTGAGGTCGCGATACATCCTTTCCAGGCGTTCGTCGTCGACGTCGGGCTGGGGATCGCTGTCGAGCTCGTCGAGCGCGGTCCACGGACGGATGATGCGGCGTGCCTTGTCGAGGCTGGCGCGTGCGTATGTCAAAGTCGCGGCTGGAACATCCTTTGACGTTTCGGTCAGTTCCTCGAGCTCGCCGAGCAGGCGAGCGATCCGCGCCACCTGGAGCTCAACGATGCTGGGGGGAACGGTATTGGCGGACGGCACCCGGGGCACCGTCTGCTGGCGAAAAAGGTGGCCTCTTCGGTCGTCGTCTCGACGTCTCTCGAACTGAATGAGTTCGGCAGTCATACCCAAGCCCCTTTAATGGGAATGAAGTCAAATAGTAGTCAGTCGTGCAAATCACGCGGTACGCGGCTTAACTTGCGAAGGCGCGGATAAAGCCCCCCTTTTCCGCGCATGACCCAATTTGGTCACAGCTGTTTCGTAGCTGTCGCCTGTTTTGCGGCGATATCGTTGTTTTATGGAAATTGTATCATCCGTATCGTTGCCACAGATTTATCTCAGCACTCGTTCGTTCCAGGACGCAATGCTGCAGATTCCCGTGTCGCGACTGAAATCTTTCCGAGGGACTGAATCTTTTTTGGCTGGATCACCAGCGATCGATCTAAATCGCGATGATCTGACTTAAATCACGGTGATCTTCGGAGCGCCTGCTTCGGTGTGACCGATGATGCTCGCCGATGGGAAGCCCGCGGCCTTGATCGACTCGACGATCGCGGGCGCGCTGGCTGCGGTGCACGACACCAGCAGACCGCCCGAAGTCTGCGGATCGGCGAGCAGGTGACGTTTCCACTCCGGCAGTCCGGCCTGCAATGCGACCGACTCGCCATAGCTCGCCCAGTTGCGATGCGAGGCGCCGGTTACGAAGCCCTTCTCGGCCAGCATGGCGGCGTCGGCGAGCAGCGGCACCTTGTCCGACTCGATGACGACCGACAGCTTCGAGCCGCGCGCCAGCTCGAGCGTATGGCCCAGCACGCCGAAGCCGGTGACGTCGGTCACGGCATGCACGTCCTTGTGCTTGCCGAGATCGGCGCCGACCTTGTTCAGGGTCGTGGTGGCGGTGATCATTTCCTGGTAGGCCGCCGGCGGCAGGGCGCTCTGCTTGATGGCGGCCGAATAGATGCCGATGCCGACCGGCTTGGTCAGGATCAGCGCGTCGCCCGGCCTGGCGTCGGCGTTGCGGCGGACCTCGCTCGGATGACAGATGCCGATCACGGCCAGGCCGTAGACCGGCTCAGGGCAGTCGATCGAATGGCCGCCGGCGACCGGGATGCCGGCCGTGGCGCAGACCGAGGCGCCGCCCTTGAGGATCTCGCGCACCATCTCGACCGGGATCTTGCCGACCGGCATGCCGAGGATGGCGAGCGCCAGGATCGGCTTGCCGCCCATCGCGTAGACGTCGGAGATCGCGTTGGTCGCGGCGATGCGGCCGAAGTCATACGGGTCGTCGACCATCGGCATGAAGAAGTCGGTGGTGGCGATGATGCAGGTGTTGTCGTCGACCTGCCAGACCGCGGCATCGTCGGAATTCTCCGTGCCGACGAGGAGCTGCTTGTAGATCGCCGTGGCCGGCTGGTCGGCCAGCAGTTCCTGGAGGACGGACGGGGCGAGCTTGCAGCCGCAGCCGCCACCGTGGGCGAGGCTGGTGAGGCGGAGAGGAGTGGTGGTCATACGCGAGCCTAGCGGCTTCGCGCGCGCGCTTCCAGCGCGCGAAGCCGCTAGGGGCGGGCCCGTAGAGGTAGGCGCGCCCCATCGCGCCGG
>DASXQC010000940.1:0-4087 GCA_036493235.1 Reyranella sp. | reverse complement strand
CGCCGACACCAACAAGGAGGCGCAGAAGAAGGTCTATGCCGACAAGACCTTCCGCGACCAGTTCCGCCATGACCTCAAGAACCCGACCGGCTTCAGCAACTGGGGCCGCATCGGCGTCTATGCCGTGAAGAACCCGGCGCTGAAGGGCCTCGAGGGCCGGCCGATCTCCGACATCGCCCAGTCGCAGGGCAAGGACGGCGTCGACGCCTTCCTCGACCTCGTGCTGGCCGACAACCTCGAATGCGAGCTCACCATGGCGTCGTGGAACACTCGCGAGGACCGCATGCGCGAGCTCCTGAACAACAAGTCGATCCTGATGGCGCTGGGCGATGGCGGCGCGCATGTCGACATGCTGTGCGACGCCGGCTACCCGACCTACCTGCTTGGCACCTGGGTGCGCGAGAAGGAGGCGATCACGCTGGAAGAGGGCGTGCGCCGGCTCACCTCCGATCCGGCCGACCTGTTCGGCCTCGCCGACCGCGGCCGCCTCGCCAAGGGGGCTCCGGCCGACGTCGCGATCTTCGATCCCGCCAGCATCGGCTCGAAGAACCACGGCGAGCGGCGTTACGACCTGCCGGGGGGCGCCAAGCGCATCGTCATGCCGTCCAAGGGCGTCGAGTACACGATCGTCAACGGCGCCCCGACCTGGGAGCAGGGCAAGCTGACCGAGGCGAAGGCCGGCCAGGTTTTGCGCAGCTAAATTCTTGCCGGATCGCGGGCGTCCCGCCCGCTCATGATTTATGAGGTGGGCGGGACGCCCGCGGTCCGGCAAGACTAGCGTTTCAACGCATCAGCCATCTTCTCGGCGATCATCACCGTGGTGAAATGCGTGTTGGCGCGCACGACGGTGGGCATCACCGAGGCGTCGATCACGCGCAGGCCGGTCACGCCGATCACGCGGCACTGTGGATCGACCACCGAGCGCGGATCGTCGATGGCGCCCAGGCGGCAGGTGCCGGTGGCGTGCTGGGCGTCGGAGCATTCAGCGAACATCCAGTCGTCGAGCTCGCGGCCGGTCAGCTCGTCGGTCATCGAGCGTCCGCTGGAGCCGTATTCGGCGCGTGTCGAGATGGCGGCGACCTCGGGGTGAAGGCTGAGCGCGCGCAGGCGCTGCACGCCGTCGCGCATGCGGATGAGGTCGCTCTCGTCCGACAGCATGCGCTCGTCGACCTGCGGATCGATCGTCGGATTGCGTGTCGTGATGCGCACCGTGCCTTCGCTCAGGGCTTGGTAGACCGACACCGCGATGCGGGCGCGGGCGGTGCCGCCATCTTCGGCCGGCCGCAGGTTGCCCGCGATCACGATCATGTCGTTGATGCCGGCGCCCGCGAGGCCTGAGCTGTAGCGGATGCAGCAGTTGGTATGGCGATGGGCGAGCGTGCTGGCATGCGCATCGGGATGGAGGTTGAGCAACGAACTCAGTATCGGATGGTCGGTCAGGTGCTGCCCCACGGGACGGTCGGCCACGACCTTGATGCCGAGCGGTTCCAGCCAGGCCCGCGGCCCGATGCCCGAGCGCTGAAGGACCGCCGGCGAATGGATGGCGCCGGCGCACAGCAGCACCTCGCGCCGCGCCCGCACGCTCTGCGCTTCGCCGTTGCCGACACGCACCATCACGCCGCTGGCGTGCGGCCGATTGCCCTCGAACGACAGGGTGTCGACAACGGCGTGGCCCACAATGGTGAGATTCGGCCGCTCGCGCGCCGGCTCGAGATAGCCGTCGTTGGTGGAGATGCGCAGCCCGTTGCGGCTGTTGATGGCGTAGGGCGAGACGCCGGTGCCCTCGGGCGCGTTGTGGTCCTCGCACCAGCCGTAGCCCAGTGCCAGGCCGGCTTTCATGACGGCGCGGTCGACATGGCCCCACTTCTCGACCGGCGCGCGATAGACCGGGATCGGCCCGCTATTGCCGTGATAGGGCTTGTCGCCGAAGTCGCCGTCGCTCTCGAGCTTGCAGAAGTACGGCAGCACCTCGTCCCAGCCCCAGCCCGCCGCACCCTCGCGCGCCCAGTCGGCGAAGTCCTCGGGGATGCCGCGGATTGCGATCTGGCCGTTGATGGTCGAGCTGCCGCCGATCGCCCGGCCGCGCCACAAGAGCTTCGGCTCCTGCCGCTCGGTGCGCCGCGCCAGCAGTTTGGGATACCGATAATCGTCGTCGGCGATGGCGCGCAGCGGATTGGGGATGCGGATGTGCTCCGGAGTCTCCGCGGTGCGGAAGTCGCGCCCCGCCTCGAGCAGCAGCACACGGATCCTGGGGTCTCCGGTCAGCCGGGCCGCAAGTACCGCACCTGCTGAACCGCCGCCAATGATGATGAAGTCGTACTCGTTTTCCACGCCGGCATCCTATTATCGCCGGGCCATCGGGCAAAGGAGGCTCGCATGCACAAGGTCTGGATCGAGGTGGCGCTGAACGGGGCCTGGAGCCGCAAGCTTCAGCCGCGCATCCCCGACACGGTCGAGGCGATCGTCGTCGAGGGCATCGCCTGCGCGCGGGCGGGCGCGGCGATTGTGCACACGCACGCCTACCAGGATGGCCGGCACACCTTCGATTGGCAGGTCTATGCCCGCATCATCGAAGGCATCCGCGCCGAGATCGACGTGCCGGTCTATCCGTCCTATCCGGCGATCGAGCCCGGCATGACGGCCGAGCAGCGCTTCGCCCATGTCGAGAAGCTGGTCGAGCGTGGCCTGCTGGAATTCGCCGTGATCGATCCCGGCAGCGTCAATTTCACCACTGCTATCACCACGGCCGAGTCGAAGCCCGCCTTCACCTATCTCAATCCCGAGGCGCATGTGCGCCACGCGCTGGCCTTCGCGGCCAAGCACGGCCTGCCGCCGGCCTTCGCGATCTACGAGCCGGGCTTCACCCGCGCCGGTGCCGCCCTCGCGCGCGCCATCGGCGTCAAGACGCCGATGTACCGCTTCATGTTCTCGCAGAGCTTCGCCTTCGGCTTCCCGCCCAAGCCCTATGCGCTCGCCGCGCATGTGGCGCTGCTGCAGGAGCTCGATGCCACCGCGCCGTGGATGATCGCTGGCCTCTCGGTCGATGTGCGACCGCTGATCGCCGAAACGGTGACGCGCGGCGGCCATGTGCGGGTCGGGCTGGAGGATGCGCCGCTCGGCACACAGACCGGTAACCTCGCCTGGGTCGAGGAGGCGGTGCGGTTGGTGCGCGAGAACGGCGGTGAGCCCGCAACGGCGGCCGATGTGCGCGCGGCCTTGAAGTAACGGGGGGCCAGTGACGTGTCATGTCATGCTCTTCCGGACCGCGAGCCTCCGGCTCGCTCATGAGGCCGAGCGAGCCGGAGGCTCGCGGTCCGGAAGACTATGACGCCCCAGCGACGAAATAGAGTTCGGAGGAAACGACATGGCCAACATCCACATCGGCGTCATCATCAACGGCGCGACCGGCCGCATGGGCACGACGCAGCACATGGCGCACCTGCTGGCGATCGCCAAGGAAGGCGGGCTGAAGCTCAAGAACGGCGACCGACTGATCCCCGAGCTGACGCTGGTCGGCCGCAACGCCGACAGCATCAAGGCGCTGGCGGCGACGCACGGGATCAAGCGCGCGACCACCAGCCTCGACGAGGCGCTGAGCGGGCCGGAGAAGATCTTCATGGACTGCTCGGCCACCGGGGGCCGCCCTGAGCGCGTGCGCAAGGCGATCGCCGCGGGCAAGCACATCCATATCGAGAAGCCGACCGCGCCGACCGTCGAGGAGGCGATGGAGCTGGCGCGGCTCGCGCACAAGGCCGGCCTCAAGCACGGTGTGATCCAGGATAAACTCTACCTGCCAGGCTACGCCAAGCTGCTGTTCGTCAAGAACGCGGGCTTCTTCGGCCGCATCCTGTCGGTGCGGATCGACGCCGGCTCGTGGATCTTCGACGGCACGACGCAGGAGTGCCAGCGGCCGAGCTGGAACTACCGCAAAAAGGATGGCGGCGGCCTGGCGCTCGATATGATGGCGCACTGGCGCTACATGATCGACCGGCTGGTGTCGCCGATCACCGCGGTGTCGGCGATGATGGAGACCGCGATCCCCGAGCGCGTCGACGAGCAGGGCCAACGCTACAAGGTCGATGCCGAG
>DASXQC010000939.1:0-3958 GCA_036493235.1 Reyranella sp. | reverse complement strand
GGCAAGGATATCTTCGCGCGAGGCCAACCCGAGGGCGTGGTGGTCGTGCGCCGTGCCATCTGGGACGTGAAGCTCTACGACCTGCTGCAGGCCTATGGCCATCAGGTGCGGCCCAAGGACGCCGACACCTACCAGATCGCGCCGATGCAGTTCTTCTCGGTCGAGGAGGCGGCGGAGCGGCTGGGCCGCATGCTGGGCATCGCCATCGAGTGGCAGACGCTCGAGGCGTTCCTGCCGGCCGGCTTGACCGACCCGACGCGGCGGCGCTCGGCGATCGCCTCGACCTTCGTCGCGGGCCTTCAACTCGCCAAGGACGGCCAGATCGAGCTGCGCCAGACCGAGCGATTTGGCCCCATCCAATTGCGTAAACGTACCGAACCGCGGTGACGTCCATCATGTCAGCATCTGAAATGACCCCCGTCGAAGACCTCGAAGCGCTCATGGCGCTTCTGGCGGCGGCTGGCCTCTCGGCCGCGAAGGAGAAAGCCGAGGTCGAGGAGTCGGATGCCGAAGACTCGGACGACGACGAGATGTCGGATGACGACGACGGCTCGGATGATGACGATTCCGATGATGACGACGATGATGACGAGGACGACGACGACGACGACGATTCGGATGATGAGGACGAAGACGACGACGACAAGACCGATAACGAAGACGAGGAACCCGAAGAAGTCCTCGAGAAAGCCGAAGTCGAGGAACTGACCGCCGAACCGGTCGAGACGCCGGTCGAGGTTGCCGCCGCGCCGGCCGCGCCGGTCACCGACGTCGTGTCGCCCGACCATGCCCAGCACCTGCGGCTGCTGGAGGCGCTGGTTTTCGCCGGCACTCAGGCGCTCGACGAGAAGGAGCTGGCCGACCGCCTGCCCAACGATGCCGACGTGGCCCGCCTGCTGGCCGATCTCGCCGAGATGTACGCCAACCGCGGCGTGAACCTGGTGAAGGTCGCGGGCGGCTATGCTTTCCGCACGGCGTCTGACCTTTCCGAGAAGCTCAAGATCGAGCGCCCGGTGACGCGCAAACTGTCGCGTGCGGCGATCGAGACCCTGGCCATCATCGCCTACCACCAGCCGGTGACCCGCGCCGAGATCGAGCAGGTGCGCGGCGTCGGCCTCAGCAAGGGGACCCTGGACCTGCTGTTCGAGCAGAACTGGATCAAACCGATGGGCCGCCGCCGGGCGCCCGGCAAGCCGGTCACCTGGGGCACCACCGACTTCTTCCTGGAGCATTTCGGCCTGCCGTCGCTCGACGACCTTCCGGGCCAAGAGGAAATGAAGGCCGCCGGCCTCTTGGACCCGCGGGCCCAGCCTCCCATATTCAGGCCGGAAGAGCCCGATCTGCCGCTCGAGCCCACGGAGGACGAGGCCGACGAACCACTGGCGGTCGAAGAGCAGAAAAGCTGACGTGGCGCTGTTGACTTGGCGCTATAAGCCGCAATAAGGCCTTGATTCGACAGGTTGCCGGGGCTTCAGCGCGGATGCCATAATTGGCGAAGGGCGAACCACTACGGTTTTCGGGAGCATTCACATGGGTTCATTGAGTCCGCTGCATTGGCTGATCGTGTTGGCAGTCGTGCTGCTGCTGTTCGGCGGCCGCGGCAAGATTTCGTCGCTGATGGGCGACTTCGGCAAGGGCCTGTCGGCCTTCAAGAAGGGCGTCGGCGGCGACAATGCCGAGCAGAACGCCGCGCAGGGCCAGCCGGGCGATTCGGCCAAGCCGATCGAGGCCCAGACCTCGACCGCGTCGCCCAACCAGGCGCGCCAGGACAGCACCGCCAAGGTCTGATCGACGCAGCCTTAGCGTCGCCGTTCCATGTTCGGTATCGACAGTCCTGAGCTGCTGGTCATTGCGATCGTCGCGCTCGTCGTCATCGGCCCCAAGGAGCTGCCCGGCCTGCTTCGCACCTGGGGTCGCTGGCTGGCGCAGATGCGCGGCATGGCGTCGGAGTTCCGTGGCCATGTCGACGAGATGATCCGCCAGACCGAGCTCGACGATGTGAAGAAGCAGCTCACGGGGGCCAGCGATGGCCTCGACCTGAAGTCGCTCGACCCGACACAGCAGATCCGGCAGCACGTCCAGGAAGGCATGGCCGAGGGCGAGAAGGCCTTCAACGAGGCCAAGACGAGCTTCGACAATCCGCTGGCCGAGCCAGAGTCGGCGCCGCAGATCGCCGCTGAACCCACGATCGAGACGGCAACGATCGAGACGGCGACGGCCGAGACGACCACGGCGGAAACGACGACTGTCGCCGAGGTAGTGCCTTCCGAGGCTGCAGCACCCGAGACTGCATCCTCCGAAACTGTACCCGCTGTGTCCGAGACGCCGCAGATCGTGGAAAAACCCGCCAAAGCCGCGGCTGAATAGCCAATTAGCGCTTTGAATTGCCGGCCAAAGGGCGGCATAACCCGCGCCTGAGCGAGACCACCTTCCCTTGACCCAGGCGCACGACGGACCCGAAGACGACAAGCCGATGCCGCTGCTCGATCATCTGATCGAGCTGCGCAAACGGCTGATCTATGCACTGCTGAGCTTCGCCGCGGTCTTCATCGTCACGTTCTACTTCGCCAAGCCGATCTTCTCGTTCCTGATCCAGCCGGCCCTGCACGACGGCTACAAGCTGCAGGTCCTCGACATCTTCGAGTTCTTCTTCGTCACCGTGAAGCTGTCGGCGTTCGTGTCGCTGATCGTGGGCTTCCCGCTGATCGCGATGCAGATCTGGATGTTCGTGGCACCCGGCCTCTACCGGCAGGAGAAGCGCGCCTTCCTGCCGTTCCTGATCGCCACGCCGTTCATGTTCTACGCCGGCTGCGCGGTCATGTACTACATAGTGATGCCGTACGTGATCAACTTCATGCTGACACAGTACGCGCCCGCCGACATCGAGAAGAACCTGCGCGCGTCCGACTACCTCGAGCGCGTGCTGCAGCTCGTCTTCGCGTTCGGCTTCGCCTTCGAGATGCCGGTGCTGCTGATTCTGCTGGTGCGGGTCGGCATCGTCACCGCCGACGGCCTGCGGTCGAAGCGCCGCTACGCCATCGTCATCTGCTTCGTGGTCGCGGCTGTGCTGGCGCCGCCCGACGTGATCAGCCAGATCGCCCTCGCCCTGCCGCTGCTCGCCTTCTACGAGATCAGTATCCTGGTCGGCTCGTGGATCGAAAAGAAGCGCGAGGAAGAGGACAAGAAGGCCGAAGAAAAAGACGAAGAGTCCTCGGGCAGCTAGCCATGCATGACATCCGCTTCATTCGCGAAAACCCCGCCGCGTTCGACGCCGGCCTGAAGAAGCGCAACCTGGCGCCGCTGTCGGCCGGGCTCCTCGAGATCGACAAGCGCCGCCGCGCCGCCATTACCGAGGCCGAAAGCATCCAGGCCAGGCGCAAGCAGCTCAGCCAGCAGATCGGCATCGCCAAGCGCAAGGGCGAGAGCGCCGACGCTGCCATGGCCGAGGTTGCGGCGCTCGAGGACACGCTGAAGAAGAGCGAAGCAGAAGCGGCCGAGCTGGATTCAGAGCTGACGCGCCGTCTCGAGGTGCTGCCCAACCTGCCGTTCGACGACGTGCCAGATGGCACCGACGAGACCGGCAACGTCGAGATCCGCCGCCACGGCAGCCAGCGCAACTTCCCGTTCCCACCGAAGGACCACGTGGCGCTCGGCGAAGCGAACGGCGAGATGGACTTCACCTCGGCGGCGAAGATCTCCGGCGCGCGCTTTGTCTTCATGAAGGGCAAGCTGGCGCGGATGGAACGCGCGATCGCCCAGTTCATGCTCGACCTGCACACCTCGGAAGAGGGCGGCTACACCGAAGTAAACCCGCCGTTGCTGGTGCGCGACAACGCGGCCTACGGCGTCGGCCAGCTGCCGCGTTTCGCCGAGGAGATGTTCCACACCGACAACGGCTTCTGGCTGGTGCCGACCGCCGAGCTGCCGCTGACCAACCTCGCCAACGACACGGTGCTGG
>DASXQC010000938.1:0-3685 GCA_036493235.1 Reyranella sp. | reverse complement strand
ACCTCGAGCATGTCGCCCGAGCCCATCGGGTAGAACGGATCGACCATGCAGTCGTGGCCGAAGGCGACCGTGAGGCCGGCTGCCATCAGCTCCGGCACGCGCGTGAGGCCACGCCGCTTGGGATAGGTGTCGGCACGGCCTTGCAGGGTGATGTTGATAAGCGGGTTGGCGATCACCCCGAGCTGCGCTTCCGCCATCATCGGGATCAACTTGCTGACGTAGTAGTTGTCCATCGAATGCATCGAGGTGAGATGCGAGCCGGTCACCCTGCCCTGCAAGCCGCAGCGCACCGTCTCGGCGGCCAGCGCCTCGACGTGGCGCGACATCGGATCGTCCGACTCGTCGCAATGCATGTCCACCCGCAGGCCGCGCTGCGCCGCGAGCTCACAGAGTTGGCGGACGGCCTGGGCGCCATCGGCCATGGTGCGCTCGAAATGCGGAATGCCGCCCACCACGTCGACGCCGCGATCGAGGGCGGCGACGATCCGCTCATGCGCCTGGGGCGCACGCAGGTAGCCGTCCTGCGGGAAAGCCACCAACTGGAGATCGAGATAGGGTGCCACCTTGCGCTTCACATCGAGCAGCACCTCGACCGCCATCAGGCGCGGGTCGCCGATATCGACGTGACTGCGGATCGCCAGCAGCCCGCGCCCGACCGCCCAGTCGCAATAGGCGAGCGCGCGGCGGGCGATGAGGTCGGCGGTCAGCGACGGCTTGCCCTCGCCCCAGATCTGGATGCCTTCGAGCAGGGTGCCGGACTGGTTGTGCCGCGGCACGCCGATGCTGAGCGCCGTATCCATGTGGAAGTGGGCGTCGACGAAGGGCGGCGAGACGAGATGGTCGCCGGCATCGATCTCGGCGCCGCCGGCCGGCAGCCCATGCTCGACAGCGGCGATCCGTCCGGCCGTCACGCCGATATCGAGTCCGGTCCGGCCGTCGGGCAGGCGGGCATTGCGGACGACCAGGTCGAATGAAGTCATGACGGCAGCTTGGCCCGACCGCGCGCCCGAGTCAGTATGGCCGTCAACACTCGTCCGGGAGGACATTCATGCCCGACCTGTTCCCGACCACCGGGGAGGCCGAAAAGGACAAGGCGCTCGAGCTCGGCATCGTCAACCACCTCGGCCCCGATTCTTTCAAGCCCGATGGCATGCGCCCGTTCTTCGAGTACCGCCAGCTCGGCCTCGACAAGCTGACCAATGGCAAGGTCGGCGCCCTCGTCGCGCGCGCTCGACCGGGCCAGCATCCCGACGCGCCGCGCCACACCCATGCACTCGACTTCCAGTTCATCTACGTGCTGAAGGGCTGGGCGATCTTCGAGTACGAAGGCCACGGCCAGCAGAAGCTGGTGGTCGGCTCGACCGTCTATCAACCGCCCGGGATCAAGCACAAGCAGATCGCCCAATCGGACGATTTCGAGGTGCTGGAGATCACCATGCCAGCCGACTTCGAAACCTCCACGGTCGAGTGACTCGAATGCGCGTGATTGCGTTCATGATGGCCCTGCTGCTGGGCGCAGCCGCCGCAGCAGCGGCCGGGGCGGCCGAGCCCGTACCAACGCCGAAGATGGTCTTCTTCCCCAGCGGCTCGACTCGCGGCACCGCCGGCGGTCACGTGCTGAACGGCAAGCGCATTCTCTATTCGGTCAAGGCGGAGGCCGGCCGAACCATGACCGTCACGATCACCGCGCCCGACGACAACGCCGTTTTCCAGATCTACGAGCCCGGTACCCAGGTCGGCCGCGACGCCGACGGCCTGCTGCAGTTCACCGGGAAGGCGCTGGCCCATGCCGACGACGGCGACGACGCCACGCGCTGGAGCGGCCGGTTGCCACGCGCCGGCACCTACCTGATCGTGATCGGCAGCACACGCGGCAACGCGCGCTACACAATGGACGTGAAGATCGAATAGAGAGCCGCGGGGGAGTTCCAGGGATGCACGTATCGATGTTGATGGCGCTCACGCTGGCGCTTGCCGCCGCCGTGCCGGCGCGGGCCGCCGACCTGCAGGTGATCGCCGGTGGCGGCATCGCCGTGCCGCTGAACGAGATCGTGGCGCAGTTCGAGCAGACCACCGGTCACAAGGTCACGATCCGCTACGGCACTGCGCCGGAGCTGATCAAGATCGCCTCGACCACGCCGTTCGATTTCGCCGTCACCCCCAGCGAAGTCTTCAAGGACGAGGGCGCGGCGGCACGACTGGTTGGCCCGACGGCAGACATCGCCCACGTCGGTCTCGGCGTGGCAGTCCACTCGGGCGCCCCCAAGCCCGACATCGGCACACCCGAGGCCCTCAAGCAGGCGCTGCTCGCGGCCAAGACCGTGGCGACGATTCCGGCAAGCGCCGCAGGCGCGCAGGTGATGAAGCTGTTCGAGAAGCTGGGCGTCGCGAGCGAGGTGAAGGCCAAGCTGCAGGCCGCCGCCAATCCGGTGAAGCTGGTCGAGATCATGGCCAGCGGCCAGGCCGAGATCGGCATCTTCATCACCAACGTGCTGACGGCCAACGGCATGGACGTGGTGGGACCGGTGCCGGCCGAGCTCGACTACGTGCTGACCTACACCAGCGGCATCGCGCGCGACGCTGCCCAGCCGCTGATCGCCAAAGCGTTCCTCGACTACCTCCGGTCGCCGCAGGCCACGGCCATCCTGAAAGCGCGCGGGCTCACGCCCGGCTAGGCCAACGCCCCGTTTGCAATGCCGGCACACGCGCAGCAAGATCGCGCCCGCCGGATAACGGCGATGTCTGAACTCCGTCAGAACGGCTGAAGGGGAGAACACCATGGGTCACGGTTCCGGTATTCGCGAGGTGGCCTGGGTCGATGTTCCCGGGGGCGGCCAGGTCGTCCTCGACGGCGACTACGCCTATGTCGGCCATATGCAGCCGCCGCACGGGACCACCGTCATCGACGTGAAGGATCCGGCGAATCCAAAAGTCGTCGCGTCGGTCGACATTCCGCCGGGGCTGCATTCGCACAAGGTGCGCGTCGCGAACGACATCATGGTGGTGAACCGCGAGCGTACGCGCGGGACCGCGCCGGCCGGTGATTTCGTCGGCCTGCGCATCTTCGATGTCAGCCGGCCGGGCAGCCCGCGCGACATCTGCCATTGGGAGTGCGCCGGAACGGGTGTGCACCGTTTCACCTTCGACGGCCGCTACGCCTACATATCCACTGAGCAGGAGGGCTATGTCGGCACCATCGTCATGATCCTCGACCTCAAGGATCCGACGAAGCCTGAAGAAGTCGGTCGCTGGTGGATGGAAGGCCAGTGGACCGCCGGCGGGGAAACACCGAGCTGGAAGGCAAAGAATCACCGCTGCCATCACCCAATCCGGCGCGGCGATCGCCTGTACGTCAGCTACTGGTACGGCGGCGGTGTCATCCTCGACATCAGCGACATGACCAAGCCGAAACTGATCTCCAGCCTCGACTGGAGTCCGCCGTTCGGCTGGCCGACGCACAGCCTGGTTCCGATCGATGTGCCGATCGCCGGCCACCGTTGGATGCTGGTCGCCGACGAGCACGTGCAGCCGCTCGATCCCAAGCTCTCGCCAGAGCTGCCCGCGTCGCTTTGGATGGTGAACATCACCGACGAGAGCCGTCCGATACCGGTCAGCTGTTTTCAGCTGCCGGAACTGGTCGGAATCGAGACGCCGTTGATGACGGCGTGTCACCAGCCGGTCGAAA
>DASXQC010000937.1:0-6811 GCA_036493235.1 Reyranella sp. | reverse complement strand
AAGCGCGCAGCAGACGCCGACCAGGCCGGCGCCGATGACCGTGAACTGCTGCAAGACGAAACCTCCCGCGCTTCCCTGAGCCTAGCGTATCGCGCACTATGGCCAACGACCAATTCAGGGGAATCCGATGGCCATCCGCCGCAACCTGCTTCGCGAACGTCTCAATGCCGGCCAGCCGACCGTCGGCACGCACATCCTCTCGTGCTGGCCCACGCTGGTCGAATTGATCGGGCATTCCGGCCAGTACGACTACGTCGAGTTCACCGCCGAGTACGCGCCGTTCGACATGCACGATCTCGACAATCTCGGCCGCGCCTTCGAGGTCGCGAACCTGGGCGGCATGATCAAGATCGAGCAGACGCAGTACACCCACCAGGCGATGCGCGCGATCGGCTCGGGCTTCCAGAGCGTGCTGTTCGCCGACATCCGTTCGGTCGAGGACGCCAAGCTCGCGGTCGATGCGGTGCGCGCCGAGACGACGATGGCCGCCGGTGCGCGCGGCCGCGGCCGGCTCGGGGTCGGCATGCGTCGCGACGTCGGCATCGTGAGGCACGGCGGGCAGCCGGCCTATGTCGACGCGCTGAACGACGTGGTGATTGCCATCATGGTCGAGAAGAAGTCGTGCGTGGACGACCTTGAGCGGGTCCTGTCGGTGCCGGGTATCGACATGGTGCAGTTCGGCGGCTCCGACTTCTCGATGAGCATCGGCAAGCCGGGACAGCACGGCGATCCCGAGGTGGTGGCGGCCGAGAAGAAGACGATCGAGTTGGCGCTGAAGATGGGCAAGAATCCGCGCGTCGAGCTGCGCGATCCCGGTCAGGCCGCAAAGTATCTTGACATGGGCGTCCAGCATTTCTGCATCGGCTGGGACGTGCGCATCCTCGCCGACTGGTGGGACACCAAGGGCGCCGAGATGCGCAGCCTGGTCGAAGGCAAGGCCGCCCCCGTCGCCAAGCCGGTCAAGGTCGCGGGCAACTACTCTTGAGCCAGCCGCCGGTTGCCGAGCGGCGGTCATCACCGGTCGCCCGGCATGGCATCACCGTCGCCGACGACTACGCCTGGCTGAAGGATCCCGACTGGCAGAAGGTGCTGCGCGATCCGTCGCTGCTGCAGCCTGACATCCGCGCCTATCTCGAGGCGGAGAACCGCTACGCCGAAGAGACCCTCGCGCCGACCGCAGCGCTGCAGAAGACGCTGGTCGCCGAGATGCGCGGCCGCATCAAGGAGGACGATTCGGGCGTGCCGATGCCCGACGGGCCGTTCGCCTACACCTGGAAATATCGTCAGGGCGGCCAGCACGAGCTGGTCGGCCGCACGCCGCGCGACGGCGGCGACTTCCAGGCCGTGCTCGACGGCGATGCGCTGGCCAAGGCCTCGGACTACTTCAAGTTCGGCGGGCGGCGGCATTCGCCCGACCACAGGCTGGAGGCGTGGAGCGCCGACCTGCGCGGCTCGGAGTACTTCACGATCCGGGTACGCCGCTGGGACACCGGCGAAGACCTCCACGACACGCTGACCCAGACCGGCGGCGGCGTGGTGTGGGGCGCCGACTCGACGTTCTTCTATTACGTGCAGGTCGACGAGAATCATCGGCCGCTCAAGGTGTTCCGCCATCGCCTCGGCACGGCGCAGGCCGACGACGTGCTGGTCTACGAGGAGAAGGACACCGGCTGGTTCACCCATATCGGCCGCAGCGCCAGCGGGCGGTTCTGCACCATCTCCGGCGGCGACCACGACACGTCGGAGGAATGGCTAATCGATCTCGCCAATCCCAGTGCTGCGCCACGCCTGGTGCAGCCGCGCGAGACGGGCGTGCGCTACAGCGCCGAGGATCGCGGCGATGAACTGTTCATCCTCACCAATGCCGACAACGCGATCGACTTCCGCATCGCCACCGCGCCGCTCGCCACGCCAGACCGCTCATATTGGCGCGAGCTGATCCCGCACCGTCCGGGCGTCTATATCCTGTCGCTCGAGCTGTTCGCCGGGCACCTCGTGCGGCTCGAGCGCGCCAACGCCCTGCCCTCGATCGTGATCCGCGACCTCGCGACGGGCAGCGAGCATAGCATCGCCTTCGACGAGGCCGCCTACTCGCTCGACATGCAGGGTGGCTTCGAGTTCGACACCACGACCTTGCGTTTCTCCTATTCCTCGATGACCACGCCGGCCGAGGTCTACGACTACGACATGGCAACGCGGCAGCGGACCTTGCGCAAGCGGCAGGAGATCCCGTCGGGACACGATCCGGCGAACTACGTCACCACGCGCATCTTTGCGAAGGCGCAGGACGGCGCCGAGGTGCCGGTGTCGCTGCTGCATCGCCGCGACTTTGCGCCGGACGGCAGCGCGCCGCTGCTGCTCTACGGCTACGGCTCGTACGGCATGGCGATGCCGGCCTCGTTCAACGCCAACCGGCTATCGCTGGTCGATCGCGGCTTCGTCTACGCGATCGCCCATATCCGCGGCGGCGCCGACAAGGGCTGGCAGTGGTATCTCGACGGCAAGCGCGAGAAGAAGACCAACACCTTCGACGACTTCATCGCCGCCGGCCGCGCGCTGGCCGCCAGCCGCTACACCTCGACCGGCCGCATCGTGGCGCATGGCGGCAGCGCCGGCGGGATGCTGATGGGCGCAGTCGCCAACCGCGCGCCCGAGTTGTTCGCCGGAATCATCGCCGAGGTGCCGTTCGTCGACGTGCTGAACACCATGCTCGACGACACGCTGCCGCTGACGCCGCCGGAATGGCCCGAATGGGGCAATCCGATCAGCGACGAAGCGGCGTTCAAGACCATCCTCTCCTACTCGCCCTATGATAACGTCGCCGCCAAGCGCTATCCTGCGATCCTCGCCATGGCCGGCCTGACCGATCCGCGCGTGACGTACTGGGAGCCGGCCAAGTGGGTGGCGCGGCTGCGCGCCACCATGACCGGCGGCGGGCCGGTTGCGCTGCGCACCAACATGGGTGCGGGCCATGGCGGCGCGTCGGGCCGCTTCAGCCGGCTCGACGAGGTGGCGATCGCCTACGCCTTCGCGCTGATGGTCGCGGGTCGCACCAGCAGATAGAACAATATTCGTAAGCCTGGATCACAGGATCTACGTTGACGCTCGCGACAGGAAAACTATCTATCGATAGATAAATAGCACCTACCCGCAATGAGGAGCGGCCAATGTACTATCAGGCCATTTCCCAGTTCACGCAGGCGTTGAAGAACATCGACAGCTGGCTCGACAAGGCCGAGCAGCATGCGGCCGCGAAGAAGTTCGACGTCGGCGTGCTGATGACCAGCCCCATGGCGCCCGACATGGCGTCCTTCATCTACCAGGTCCAAAGCGCGAGCGACTACATCAAGGGAGCCGCTGCCTGGCTGTCGGGCCAGAAGCCGCCATCGTACGAGGACAACGAGCGCACGATCGTCGACGTCCGCGAGCGGATTCGAAAGACCGTGGCCTTCCTCGAGAGCGTGCCGGAGGCGCAATACGCCCGCGCCGCAGACCAGAAGGTCAGTGTCTCGTGGGGCCACGGCAAGGTCCTCCGAGGACAGGACTATCTGCTGCAGGTGGCGATTCCGAATGTGTATTTCCACATCGTGGCCGCCTACATCATCCTCCGGCACAACGGTGTGGATATCGGCAAGATGGACTTCCTGCGCCCGATAAACTGGATCGATCCCTGACTTTTGCGCCGGCGCTTCAGGCCGTTGCCTTCTCGCGATCGCGCAGCATCTCCCGGGTGGCGCGATCGTATTGGGCAGGGTCGCGCAGGGCATTCGCGAGCAGAAGAGCCCCCGTGATCGTCGACAGGAACTCCGCGGCCTTACCGGGCGTGAGCCCTTGATTGGCCAGCTTGACGTGGCACTTGCCGAAGAAGTCCTTCACTTCCCCCGCCACCTCCTCCGGCAGGCCCTGTGCAGACGCGCCGAGCACGGCACACGGGCACATATGCGCCTCGGAGTGGGCTGTCCGGCGAAACGCCTTTGTCCAGACGCGAACCGGATCGGGATCCTTCGCCAGCTCCTGGTCGATACGGGTGAACGTACGCTCACCCCACCGGCGGATAACCGCGGCCGCGAGAGCCTCCTTCGTCGGGAAATGATAGTGGACGCTCGAGCTCTTGATGCCCACGTCCGCCGCGATTTCCCGGAAGCTGAAGCCGCCGAAGCCGCCCGCCTGCATGCGCCGCTCGGCAGCGTCCAGGATCGCCGTCTTCATGTCGCTCATGGCCGGTCTCCGATGGCTATCTCCTGATAGATAGCCACTGCTTCCGGTGAAAACAACGGAGCCGTCGCCTTAAGCCGCCGCGAGGGCCCGTGACGTGATGCGCCAGGTTGCGAACTCGCAGGCCGCGAGCGCGAGCAACGCCAGCACGGCGCCGACGATACCGAGGTTGTGGGCGCCGATGGTCTGGATGCCGACGGCGCCAATGATGCCTGCACTCGTCACACCGAGATATGTGGCGGCGTTGTTCAGCCCGAGCACGACGGGCGCCAGCGTGGGGGCCAGGGAGACCAGCCGGCTCTGCTGCGGCACCTGGGCGGACCAGGCGAACATGCCCCAGATCACGATCGCCACCGTCGCGACCCAGAGGTTCGCGCCGGTCCAGGAAAAGAACATCATGTCGACGGCCGCCACGGTGACGCCCGTCAGCAGCACCTTGCGGGCACCGATACGGTCGACGAAGCGGCCGGCCGTCAGATTGCCGATGGTGCCCGCAACGCCCCACGCGACCAGCAAGGCGCCGAACACCAGCGGGTCGCCGCCGATCGCTCGGTCGAAGACCACCGAGAAGTAGGTGTAGACGGTGAAATAGCCGGCCATGGAGAGCAGGGTCGTCAGCAACGTCAGGAAGATGCGGGAATCGCCGAGGGGTGCCAGGCGCTTCGACAGGCTGACCGCCGGCGGCATCGGAATGTTGGACAGCAGGAGCATGACACCGGCGAAGGCGATCGCCCCCAGCGCCGAGACGAAGATCATGGTCCAGCGCCAATCGCCCAGCCCGCCGATGATCGATCCCAATGGCGACCCCAGAGCGGTGGCCGTAGTCAGGCCGCCGACGATGATCGACAGCGCGAAGCCGCGCCGGTTGGCCGGCACAAGCATGGTACCGGCGCCGCTCGCGGTCGGTGCGAACATCGCCGCCCCAAGGCCCGTCACGACGCGCATCGCCAGGGCGAACGTGAAATTGGGCGCCGCGGCCGTCGCCAGGTTGGCCGCCACGAAGATGGTCATGCCCAGAAGCAGCAACGTCTTGCGCGGCACATTGCCGGCAATGGCGGCGACCGTCGGCGCCAGGAGAGCGAAAGACAGCGCATAGGCGGTCGTCATCTGGCCGGCCGCGCCGATGCCGACATGGAAGAACTGGGCGATCTCTGGCAGCACGCCGGCCATGACGAAACCGTCCGTGCCGATCGCGAACATACCGAACGCCAATACAAGCAGGCGCCTATCCATGACTCGTCTCCTCAACCAAATAACTATCTATCAGAAGATAGATACGAAGTATGAGGAGAGCCGAAGGGAATCAATTACCTACCCACTGATAGACTGATCAATCAGACAAAAAAATCTTGTCGAGAGGAGAGATTTTTCAATTTCCTTCCTGCGCGCAGCGCGGGGAGGAAATCCTAAGCCAGGCCGAACAGCTCGGTCTCGTCGCGCACGCCGCGCAGGCGGTGTTGGCCGAGCGATACGAGGTGCGCGCGGCTGGCGGTCGCCGCCTCGGCGAAGGCCTCGCTGATCAGGAGCGGCTGGCCGAGCTCCTTGCACAGGGCCTCGATACGCGCGGCCTCGTTGACCGCGGGGCCGATCACCGTGAAGTCGAGCCGCGTGTCGGTGCCGACATTGCCGTACTGCACCGTGCCGACATGCAGGGCGATGTCGAGGCCGGGTGTCGGCTTGCTGTCCTTCAGGCGCTCGGCGGCAAATACATCCATCAGGTCGAGAGCCTCGCTGGCCGCGGCCAGCGCCGAGGCGCAGATCTCCGCCTGCCGCCGCTCCTTGAGGCGGAAGATCGCCAGCAGGCCGTCGCCCATGAACTTCAGCACCTCGCCGCCGTGCCGGTTGACCGGCCGCACCATGCAGTCGAAGCAGCCGTCGAGCAGCGCGATCAGCTGGTCGCCCGGCAGGCTGTCGGCGAGCCGCGTGAAGTCGCGCAGGTCGGCGTAGAGCAGCACCGCCTCGACGCCCTGCACCGCGCCGCGCTGCACGGTGCCCGCCAGCACGCGCGCCGCCGGATCGGTGCCGAGATAGGACTCGAGCAGGCCCTGGAAGATCGCGCGTATGGTGATCGCCTTCACCGCCAGTGCGAACACCGGCAGGATCTCGCGCAACAGGGCGAGATGGTTCTTGCCGAAGCCGTCAGGGCGATCGGTCGCGATCGAGCTCGCCATCCACAGCTGGCCGACGCCTTCCAGCGGGCGCGGGCCGACGGTTCCGGGCGTCAGCTCGCCGAACGGAAAGATGTTGGCCAGCCAATCGGTCATGCCGAGCCCGCGCAGCTCGGCGAACACCGGCACCTCGCCGGGCTGTGGCGGCAGGCGTAGGTCGAGGCGCTGCTCGTGCGCACCCGACTGGAGCATCGCCGCAAGAGGACTCTCCTGGATGATCGGCTTCTCGATCTCGGCATGCTGGAACCTGAAGCGCGTGGCGGGCCCGGTCGTGCGATCCCAGATCAGGCTGTGCACCAGAACCTGCGGATGGAGCGTGTTCATGCCGACGAAAATGCGCGCGGCCGGCACGCCCGCCTCGTTCAGCCGGCGCGCGAAACCGTCGACCAGCTCCTCGAGCGGCTGGTTGCGCAGGCCCGCCTCGGCGA
>DASXQC010000936.1:0-8215 GCA_036493235.1 Reyranella sp. | reverse complement strand
CTGCGAGGCCGGGCCGTGGCGCCAGATGCTGGCCGTGATCGGCAACCGCGAGAACGAGGCGTCGATCGCGCTCCACCGCCGCTGCGGCTTCCGGCTCATCGGCATCCTCGACGCTGTCGGGCACAAGCACGGCCAATGGGTTGACAGCGTGCTGATGCAGCGTGCGCTCGGTCAGTCGGCGGAGTCGGGCTGCGGTTCCGAGGCCGATGCCTTGGCGTTGGCGGGCGAGTCGGACTGAGGGCCGCGGCCGATCGTCATTTCGCGCCAGCGCTGGAACACGACGTAGAGCATCGGGATCACGAAGATGCCGAACAGCGCCGAGAAGATCATGCCGCCGAACACCGGCGTGCCGATCGAGCGGCGGCTGAGCGCGCCCGCGCCCTCCGCGATCACCAGCGGCAGTAGGCCGAGGATGAAGGCGAAGCTGGTCATCACCACCGGCCGGAAGCGCAGCGCCGCACCGGCGATCGCCGCCTCAAGGATCGGCTTGCCCTGGCGGCGCTGGCCGACCGCGAATTCTACGATCAGGATGCCGTTCTTGGCGGCGAGCGCCACCAGCACGACCAGGCCGATCTGGGCGTAGACGTCGAAGGCCATGCCGGCCAACGCCACCGCGCCGATCGCGCCCAGCACGCCGACGCCGACCGATAGCAGCGCCGGCAACGGGATGTTCCAGCTCTCGTACAGCGCCACCAGGAAGAGATAGGCGAACAGGATTGCAAGGCCAAGCACGAGACCGGTCTTGCCGCCGGCCGCCCTCTCCTGCAGCGACATCGCCGTCCATTCGTTGCCGTAGCCGAGCGGCAGCGTGCTGGCCGAGATGCGCTCCATAGCCTCCAGCGCCTGGCCTGAGCTGTAGCCCGGCTTGGGCGCGCCGTTGATCACCGCGGCGCGATAGCCGTTGTAGCGCACCACGGTCTGCGGCCCCTGCACCAGCTTGGCTTGCGCCAGCGCACTGACCGGAACCATGTCGCCCGAGGCGCTGCGCACGTAAACGCGGTAGATGTCCTCGACGGCCTGGCGGTAGCGCGCCTCGGACTGCACGTTGACCTGCCAGGTGCGGCCGAACATGTTGAAGTCGTTGACGTAGGTGCCACCCAGCGTCGCCTGCAGGGTGCTGAAGACGTCGCTCACCTTGACGCCCAGCACCTGCGCCTTGTCGCGATCGATGTCGAGATACACCTGCGGCGTGTCGGCGGAGTAGGTCGAGAAGGCGCCGGCGAGCTCGGGCTGCTGGTTGGCCGTCACCAGCAGCGCGCGCATCGCCGCGGCGAGATCCTCGGACGACTGGCCCTGCAGCGCCTCGAGCACGTACTGGAAGCCGCCCGACGTGCCCAGTCCGACGATCGCCGGACGATTGTAGGGAAAGGCGATCGCACCTTCGACCGCAGCGAGCTAGGGACGCAGGCTGGCGACGATCGCATCGAGGCCGAGCCCCGGCCCGGTACGCTCGTCATAAGGCTTGAGTCGGACATTCAGGTGCGCGGTGTTCGAGGACACCACGCTGTCGATGTAGTTCAGGCCGACCACCGACATCACGCCCTGCACGCCGGGCGTGGCGCGCACGATCCGCTCGACCTCGGCGACCAACGCTTCGGTGCGGTTCGCCGAGGCGCCCTCGGGCAGGCGCATGGCGATGTAGAAGGAGCCCTGGTCCTCGGCCGGCAGGAAGCCCGGCGGCGTGATGCGGAACAGGCCGGCGGCGATCGCGATCGTGCCGGCGATCGCGAACAGGCCGAGCGTCGCCACCCGCACCAGCCGGCGCACCACGGAGACATAGCCGTCGCGCGCCTTGTCGACGGCGCCGAGCAGCCACGCCATCAGACCGCGCGGATGCTGGCCACGCTTCAGCAGCACCGCGCACAGCGCCGGGCTGAGGGTGAGCGCGTTGATCGCAGAGATCACCATGGCGGTCGAGACGGTGACCGCGAACTGGCGGAACAGCTGACCGCTGATGCCCGGCATGAAGGCGACCGGCACGAACACCGAGAGAAGCACCAGGGTGATGGCCACGATCGGCGCGGTGATCTCGCCCATCGCCTTCTTGGTGGCGTCGGGCACGGAGAGGTCAGGTTCCTCCTCCATCACGCGCTCGACGTTCTCGACCACGACGATGGCGTCGTCGACTACGATGCCGATCGCCAGCACCAGCGCGAGCAGCGACACGACATTGACCGAGAAACCGATCGCCAGCAGGACGGCGAAGGTGCCGATCACCGACACCGGCACGGCGATCAGAGGGATCGCCGCCGAGCGGACGCGGCCCAGGAACAGGAACACCACCACCGCGACCAGCACGAAGGCGATCAGCAGTGTCTTCACCAGCTCGGTGATGGTCGAGGTAACGAACACCGTGGTGTCCCAGAAGACCTCGTAGGCGAGATCGTCGGGGAAGCGTGGCTTCATCTCCTCCATCACCGCGCGCACGCGGGTCGCCACGTCGATGCCGTTGGCGCCCGGCGCCTCGTAGATCGCGATCGCCGCGGTCGGCTGGCCGTTGAGGCGGGCGTGCCGCTCCTCGCTGCGCGCGCCGAGATCGGTGCGGGCCACGTCCCTGACCCGCACGATCGAGCCGTCCATGTTGGCACGGATGACGATGTTCTCGAAATCCTCGGGCCGGGTCAGCCGGCCGGTGCTCTTGATCGAGAGCTGGACCTGCTGCGCGCGCGCCGTCGGCGCGGCGCCGATCCGGCCGAGCGCCGCCTGCACGTTCTGGCTCTGCACCGCGTTGATGACGTCGGCCGGCGACAGCTCGAAGGCGTTGAGTCGCTCGGGGTCGAGCCACAGGCGCAGCGAGTAGTCGAGCGGGCCTTGCAGGATCACCTGGCCGACGCCTTCGAGACGCGACAGCCGGTCGAGCAGGTTGATGGTCGCATAGTTGTTCAGGAACAGCGCGTCGTAGCTGCCCTTGGGCGAGTAGAGCGTGATGATCTGCAACTGCTCGGCCGACTTCTTGCGCACCGTGAGGCCGGCCTTCTGCACCTCCGGCGGCAGGGTGGAGAAGGCGAGCTGGCCGCGGTTCTGGA
Source organism: Reyranella sp. (assembly GCA_036493235.1). GTDB lineage: Bacteria > Pseudomonadota > Alphaproteobacteria > Reyranellales > Reyranellaceae > Reyranella. Next base: position 5,189 of record DASXQC010000936.1, on the reverse strand, counting down.
CGTTGACGGTATCGATGTCGGGATTGGTGCCGTGGGCGAAGGTGACGGTCAGCGTGTAGCTGCCGTCCGAGCCGCTCGCCGACTGGAAGTAGAGCGCATTGTCGACGCCGGTCACCTGCTGCTCGATCGGCTCGGCGACCGTGGACTCGACCAGCTCCGAATCGGCGCCGTTGAAGTTGGTGGTGAGCTGGACCTGCGGCGGCACGAGGTCGGGGAACTGCTCGACCGGGATGGCGAAGATGGCGAGCGTGCCCGCCAGCGTGATCAGGATCGAGATGACGAAGGCAAAGCGCGGCCGGTCGATGAAGATGCGGGAGATCATCGTCAACCGCCGCTCACGGGCGCCGCCGGCAGCACGGCCTCGCGCACGACCTGGCCCGGCCGCACCTTCTGGATGCCGTCGACGATCAGGTGCTCGCCCTCGCGCAGGCCGCCGAGGACGATGATGTCGCCCTCGCGCTTGATGCCGACGGTGAGACGGCGCTGGCGCACCGTATGGTCGCCGTCGACGATCAGGGCGTAGTAGCCGATCTGGTCGATCTGCAGCGCCGCCTGCGGCACCACCAGCTTCATTTCCTGCCGGCGCTCCTGGATTACGGCGGTGACGAACTGCCCGTCGGCCAGCGTGCCCTCGGGATTGGGAATGGTGCCGCGCATGACCAGGCTGTCGGTCTGCAGGTTCACCATCGGGTCGGTGAAGTTCCAGAGGCCGATGTGCGGGTAGTCGCGGCCATTGGACAGGCGAATGCGGATCTCGACCTTGGAGAGGCTGCCGTCGCCGCCGTCGCGCTTGCGCGCCTCGCGGATCTCTTCGAGCGCGCGCACGCTCACCGGGAACTGCACGTAGATCGGGTCCTGGCCGACGATCGTGGTGAGGATGCCGCTCGCCGGGTTGATCAGGTTGCCGGCCGTGTAGAGGGTGCGGCCGATGCGGCCGTCGATCGGCGCGCGGATGTCGGCGTATTCGAGGTTGACCCGGGCCAGCACCAGTGCCGCCTTCTCCTGCAGCACCTTGCCGTTGGCGGTGGCGAGGTTGGCCACTGCCTGGTCGACCTTTGCGACCGAGCCGAAGTTCTTGGTGCTGAGCTCAAGCGCGCGCTCGTGCTCGACCTTGGCGTTTACCGCCATCGCCTCGGCTGCGACCAGATTAGCCTGCGCCTGGTCGACCAGCGCCTGGAACTGGATCTTCTCGATCCCGTACAACAGGTCGCCGGCCTTCACAGCCTGACCTTCATGGAACAGGACCTTCTCGAGGAAGCCCTCGACGCGGGCGCGCACCTCGACCTTCTCGATCGCCTTGATGCGGCCAACGAACTCGAACGACTGGCTGATGCCTTGCGCCGACACCGGGCGCACGCCGACGGAAGGCTGCGCATCGGCAGCGACAGGCTGCGCCGGCCTGGATCTCTGCATCCAGCTCCAGCCGGCAACGGCCAACGCGGCCACGGCGACGAGCGCCAGGGCAGACACGAACGGACGCCGATTCAAGGATCTCCCCCGCGAAGTTTAGGATCGGCACGAATAGTGTAGCGGTCTGGCCGCGCAGCACAAAGGATGCGATACCACCCACCGTTGAAACCTTTGCACATCGCTGCGTCGCTGCTGATCGCCGCGACCTGGGGCCTGAACTTCACGGTCATCCGCTTCGGGCTCGACGAATTCACGCCGTTCGCCTTCGCCAGCTGGCGCTTCCTGTTGAGCGCCTTGCTCGTCCTGGCGCTGCCGCGGCCGGCGATCTCGTGGAAGGCGCTGGCCGGGACCGGCTTCTTCCTGTTCGCGGGACAGTTCGTCTTTCTGTTCCTCGCCATGCAGTCGGGCCTGCCGCCCGGCCTCACCTCGGTGCTGGTCCAGTTGCAGGGCCCGCTGACGCTGGTGGTGGCCGCGCTGTCCCTGGGCGAGCGCGCGACGCCCGGCCAGTGGGCCGGACTCGCCGTGGCGATGGTCGGGGTGGTCCTGATCGCCCATTCGGTCGAGGGCAGTGCGAGCCTGATCGCGGTCGGGCTCGCCTTGATGTCGGCGCTGAGCTGGGCGGTCGGCAACCTCTTCCTGCGCGAGACCCGGGCGGCCCCCGTCCTGTCCGTCACCGCCTGGGCCAGCCTGGTCCCGCCGATCCCGCTCCTGATTGCAGGGCTGCTGCACGACGGCTGGACCGCCACGATGGCCCCCGTCCTGGCACCGACCCTCCGGGGCTGGTTCGTCCTCATCTATACGGTGGTACCGGTGATGTGGGTCGGCTACCTCGCCTGGGGCACCCTCCTGCGGACCTACCCGGCCGGCAAGGTCGGGCCGGTCTCCCTCTTAGTGCCTTGTTGCGCCCTGGTCTTCTCCAGCTACCTCACCGGCGAGACGGTCGGGGGCTGGCGATTAGCCGGAATTGCGGTGGTTCTGGGCGGGGTCGCCCTGGGCATTTTCACATCCGGGCGGCGGGCAAAATAGGGAGGCCCAAATAGAAAGCGGGAGCTTTCGCCCCCGCTTTCCCCCAATGAGGCAGTCCACAGCGGCCTAGCCGGCACCTTGGACTGCAGTCTCGATGCGGATAAATCTACCCCTTTATGGGTAGTACCGTCAATCCGCAATTGCGATGCGATTAAAAAATTTTCGCACCCACTAAATCTTCACCAGACCACACCATTCTGCCACGAACAGGGCGGTCGCTTGTGTGATTTTCCGCACAGAGTCGAGATTTACCCGCTCGTCGAAGCCGTGAATGTCATCGGATTGCGGCCCATAGACCAGCGCCGGGATGCCCGCATAGAGACCGAAGAAGCGGTTATCAGCCGTTCCGGTCGACGTTCTGTCCTGCAGCGCAGCACCGAAAACTGTTTGATGTGCCTCCGCAAGAACCTGCCGGACCTGCTCGTGGTTCTTGAGCACGAACGGCTCGGCCTGAAAGCCCTCCCAGGTCACCGTCGGCGGATTGTTGCCCAGGAACGGGTCGTTGGCGGCGGCCCGGCGGATGACGTCCTCGACCTCCTGCCGGCATTCCTTGAGATTCTGGGTCGGCAGTACGCCGACCCGCATGTCGAAGGTGCACCACGACGGCACCGATGACGCCCAGTCGCCGCCGGCGATCTTGCCAACGTTGAAGTTCACCGGGTGATGGTGCGTGTGGAAGTGCGGATCGTGCGCCTTCTTCTCGTTCCACTTCTTCTCGAGCTCGCGCAGCTGCTGGATCAGGCGGTACGCCGATTCGATCGCGTTCGATCCTGCGTCCGCCTTGTAGACGTGCACCGGGTGGCCGGTGACCTTCACCTGGAACCACATCACGCCGACCTGGGCGATGGTCATCGTGCCGCCCGACGGCTCGGGAATGATCGCCGCATCGGCGCGATAGCCGCGTTGCAGGCAGGCGAGCGCACCGTTGCCGGTGCACTCTTCCTCGACGACCGACTGCTGATAGACATCCGCCGCCGGCTGGTAGCCCAGCGCACGCAGCGCACGCAGCGCATAGAGATTGAGGATAATACCGGCCTTCATGTCGCCCGCACCGCGGCCGTACATCCAGCCGTCCTTCACCACGGCATCGAACGGATTGCGGCTCCACATCTCGTGCGGGCCCTCGGGAACCACGTCGATATGGCCGTTCAGGATCAGCGAGCGGCCCTTCGGTGAATTCGGCCGCCACGCGCCGACCACGTTCCACGCATCGTCGTAGTCCTGGCTGTGCGGCGAGTAGCCCGGCAGATGCTTGAGATCGTCGATCTTGATCTGCCAGCGATCGACGCCGAGCCTGTCCTCCTTGAACAGGCGCGCCATCATGTCCTGCGCCGGCGCCTCGCGGAAACGCGTCGAGGGAATCCTCACCAGGTCGGCCAGCACCATGGTCTGGTCGTCGAACTGGCGATCGACCTGGTTCATGATCTGGGTCTTCAGCGCCGCATCAACCATTGCGCAACTCCTGCTACGTTTTCGCCGTCAACGATTCAAGGCCGCGCCGGTTGGTTTCGATCCCCATCGTGGCCACGACGACAATCTGGACGATCAGCAAGGCGATCATCAAGCCGATCACGCCGGCCACGCCGTAGCTCTTGAACAGCGCCAGCACGATGAACGGCGACACAACGGTGGCGCCGCGGCCCAGCATGTTGCACAGGCCGTTCGCCCGCAGCCGCACCTCGGTCGGAAACAGCTCGCTGGTGTAAACGCCGTAGAGCAGCGCCGTGAGGATGTAGATGCCGACGATCAACACGAAGCCGACGCTGAGCAGGGTCTCGGGCGTCGTCATGTAGGGGTAGATCCCGCCCGCCACGATGCTCAGCACCGAGGCGCCGATGATGGTGGGCTTGCGGCCGAAAGCGTCGGCGCTCCAGGCGCCGATCGCGCAGCCGATCAGCGAGCCGCCGGCCAGCACCATGGTGTAGGCAAGCGAGCGGGTGATGCCGATGCCCTGCTGGTTGAAGAAGATCGGCAGCCAGTTCACGAAGCCGAAGATCAGGGTGTTGATCACGATCAGCACCACGGAGCCCACGATCATCCGCGGCAGCAGCTCCGCGCCGAACAGCGCGCCGAACGGCACGACCGGTAGCGGCGGCCGCACCGCCGGCGGCGGCAGCGGCACGCCGCCCGAGACCTCGGCCTCGATCTTCTGCATCAGCGCCTCGGCCTCAGCCTCGCGGCCGTTGGTCTCAAGCCAGCGCGGGCTCTCCGGCAGGTTCTTCCGCAGGTACCAGACGATCAGTGCGCCGACGCCCGCGATCACGAACATCGGCCGCCAGCCCCATTGCGGGATCACGAGGGTGCTGATAACCGACGTCGCCGGGAAGCCCGCGACGACGATGAAGGCCATGAACGACATCCAGCGGCCGCGCGAGGCGGGCGGCACGAACTCGGTCATGGTCGAGTAGCCGACCACGATCTCGGCGCCCAGGCCCAAACCCATCACGAAGCGCGCGGCGATCAGCCAGTCCATGCTGGGCGCCGCCGCCGCGGCGAACGAGGCGAGGCCGAACACCATGAGGTTGAACTGATAGGTGAATCGGCGGCCGAACTTGTCGCCCAGGAAGCCCGCGATTACCGAGCCGATGGTCATGCCGACGAAGGTCCAGGCGATGAACGGCGGCACCTGGGCGAGCGTCGCGAACTTGCTCGCCACCGTCGAGCCCGCGACCGACGCGCCGACATAAAGGTCGTAGCCGTCGAAGAACATGCCGGCGCCGATCAGCCAGAAGATGCGGTAGTGAAACGACGAT
>DASXQC010000935.1:0-9940 GCA_036493235.1 Reyranella sp. | reverse complement strand
GCGGTCTGGCTGATGGTGACGCCGCCCAGCGCATGGCCGACCAGCACCACCGGCTCCTCGATCTTGTCGAGCAGGCGCGAGATCTTCTCGACATTGTCGGCGAGCGTGACGTTGGCCGGCGGCGTGTGGTCCTTGCCGAGGCCCGGCAGGTCGGGCGCGCAGACCTTGTGGCCGTGGCTCTCGAGAATCGGCTGGACCTTTTCCCAGCACCAGCCGCCGTGGCCCGCGCCGTGGACGAGAATGAACGTCGCCAAGATCTCAGCTCCGCCCGACGACGGTGCGCGCGCCGTGCGCAGGCACGAAGAAGTCCGGCATCAACGGCGTGCCGGGCGAGACGGCGTACTGGTCGAAGTCGGTGACGCCTTCGGCTGCCAGCACCTCGTCGTCGATGAAGAAGTTGCCGCTGCAGTCCTTGGCCGGCTTGTTGAGGATCACGTAGGCCGCATCGGCCATGATCTCGGGCTTGCGGCAGCGCTTCATGCCGTCTTCGCCGCCCAGCACGTTCTGGATCGCCGCCGTCGCGATGCCGGTGCGCGGCCACAGGCCGTTGAACGCGATCTTGCCCTTGAACTCTTCCGCCATCGCCCACGCGTAGACCGACATCGAGTATTTGGCCAGCGTGTAAGCCGCATGGTTGGCGAACCACTTCACGTCGAAATCGAGCGGCGGCGAGAGGTTCAGCACGTGCGGGTTATTGGCCTTCAGCAGGTGCGGGATGCACTTCTGCGAGACCAGGAAGGTGCCGCGCGCATTGATCTGGGTCATCAGGTCATAGCGCTTGATCGGTGTCTGCAGCGTGCCGGTCAGGCTGATGGCGCTGGCGTTGTTCACCAGGATGTCGATGCCGCCGAACTTCGCCACGGTCTCGGCGACGGCTTTCTCGACGCTCTGCTCGTCGCGGATGTCACAGGGCAAAGGCAGCGCTTTTCCCCCGTTTTTCTCGATCGTCTCAGCGGCGCTGAAGATGGTTCCGGGCAGCCGCGGGTCGGGCTTCACCGTCTTCGCGGCGATGGCGATGTTGGCGCCATCGCGCGCGGCCCGCGTTGCGATTGCGAGACCGATGCCGCGGCTGGCGCCGGTGATGAACAGCGTCTTGTTCGCGAGGCTCATACACCCCCTCGAATTCCCCATCATCGTCTATAGCCGCGGTTTTCAGAGGCGGCTAGCCTCGGGGTGCCGCAGGGGAGCCATGCAATGAACCCGTGTTTCGAGACCGCCACATCGCTTGCTCGCGCCATACGAAATGGAAAGCTCACGTCGCGTGAGGCGACCGAAGCCCATCTCGAACGCATCGGGCGGTTGAACGAATCGATCAATGCACTGGTCGTCGTCGATCGCGAGGGCGCCTTGAAGGCGGCCCGCGCCGCCGACCGCACTGCAGCAAAGAAGGGCGCGAAGCTCGGCCCGCTGCATGGCGTGCCGATCACCATCAAGGAAGCCTTCGATGTGGCCGGTCTGCGGACGACCTCGAGCTATCCGCCGCTCAAGGACAATGTCGCCGGGACCGATGCGTCGCTGGTGGCGCGGTTGCGCGCGGCAGGTGCAGTGATCCTGGGCAAGACCAACGTGCCCGAGCTGTGCGCCGACTTCCAGACCGAGAGCCCCTTGTTCGGCACCACCAAGAACCCGTGGGACCCAGCGCGCGGCGCCGGCGGCTCGACCGGCGGCGGTGCGGCCGCGGTGGCGGCGCGGCTATCGCCGCTCGAGCTGGGCAGCGACATCGGCGGCTCGGTGCGGAACCCCGCGCACTACAACGGCATCTTCTCGCTGAAGCCGACCGAATGGCGCGTGCCGAGCCGCGGCCATGTGCCGGACCTGCCGGGCATGACCCGCGTGGTGCGCTACATGGGTGTGTTCGGCCCGCTGGCGCGCTCGGTCGACGATCTCGAAACGGCGTTGCGCATCGTCGCCGGGCCTGACGGCTACGAGGCCGAGGCGCCGCCGGTGCCGATCGGCCCGGTCCCCAAGCTCAAGGCCGCCGATCTCAGGATCGCGGTGCTGGAGTCCAACCCGCTGGTGGAAGTGTCGCACGATACGGCGAAGGTCGTTCAGGCCACCGCGAAGCTCCTGTCCAAGGCCGGCGCCAAGGTAAAGCGCGCGGAACCCGAAGGTCTCGACTGGAAACAGAGCTGGGAGGATTGGTGCGATCTCTTCCAGTACCTGATCAATGCGCTGCAGCCGCTCGAGGTGCGCGAGCGCTTCTTCCCGATGATCGACTCGGCCGATCCCTCGGCGCGCTCGGCCGCGCGTGGGGCACGGCTCGACATGGCGGCGTTCTTCGCTGTGCTCGACCGGCGCGACCAGACCATGCGCCGGTGCGAGAGCCTGCTCGACGACTATGACGCATGGCTGATGCCGGTGATGCCGGACGCGGCGTTCGTCCGCCAGAGCCAGAGGGAGCCGCTGGTGATCGACGGCCGGCCCTATCCGTATTTCTTTGCCGGCACGTCGTACAACTATCTCGCCAACCTGACCGGCCAGCCGTCGGTCGTGCTGCCGTGCGGTTTCTCGAAAGAGGGCCTGCCGATCGGCCTACAACTCACCGGCAAGCGCTGGGATGAGGCCAAGCTGTTGGGGATCGCCAAGGTGCTGGAGAAGCTGCTGCCGCCCTGTCCGGTGCCGCCCGACTATGCCTGACTGTCATCCCGAGCGATGCGAGGGATCCTTCCTGCGGCCGTAAAGATCCCTCAGCCTTCGGCTTCGGGATGACGGCTTCGCCGTCACTCGATCTTCACGTTCGCCGCTTCGAGAATTTTCTGCCAGCGCGCGTACTCTGCCTTGTGGAAGGCGGCGAAGGCAGGCGGCGCCATCTCTTCCGGCGTTGGAATGTCCTGGCCGAGATCCTCCATGCGATGGCGGATGTCGGGGTCCTTCAGGGTGGCGATCGCGGCGGCGTTCAGCCTGGCGATGATCTCCGGTGACGTGCCCTTGGGCGCCCACAGGCCGTGCCAGATCGAGATGTCCATCGGGTAGCCGGCCTCGGCCGCTGTCGGGATCTCCGGCGCCGCGGGCGAGCGCTTCCTGGCAGTGACGGCATGCGCCCTGATCTTGCCGGCGCGCACCTGCGGCAGCGAGTTGGCCGACTGGTCGACCATCACCTGGATCTGGTTGGCCACCAGGTCCTGCATTGCCGGGCCGGTGCCGCGATAGGGGATGAGCTGGTACGTGGTCCCGGTCGCGGCGAAGAAGGCGAGAGCGCCGAGATGCGCGCCCGAGCCGATGCCGGCGGTGCCGCCCGGCACTTTGTCGCCGTTGGCCTTGAGATACTCGACCAGCTCCTTGAGGTCCTTGACCGGCATCTGGTTGGAGGTGACCACCAGCATCGGGTTCTGCGGCAGGCGCGCGATCGGCTCGAGGTCGGTCAGCAGATTGTAGTTCAGGTTCTTGTAGATCGTGCCGTTGGCGACATGCGTGCCGACATGGCCGATGCTGACCGTGTAGCCGTCGGGCGCCGAGCGCACCGCCTTGGCGACGGCGATCGTGCCGGCCGCGCCGGTCGTGTTGTCGATGATGAACTGCTGGCCGAGTTCCTTGGCCATGCGCTCGCCCATGATGCGGGCCATCAGGTCGGTCGGCCCGCCGGCGGCAAACGGCACGATCATGGTGATCGGCCGGCTGGGATAGGCGTCCGCCAGCGCGCCGCCGGCGACGAGACTCGCCGGCAAAGCCACGAGCACGGTTCTGCGCAACATCTTCGTTCTTTCCCTTCCCAACACACTCAGCGCCATTTGAGCCACGCGCGTTCGAGCATGCCAAGGCCCCAGGCGATCAGAAGACCGAGCAGCGACAGCATGACCACGCCGGCGAGAAGCTGGTCGGTCTGCATCAGGCTGCCGGCGGTCAGCACGAAGGCGCCGATGCCCTGCTGGGCGCCGATCATCTCGGCCGCGACCACCAGCAGCAGCGCGACTGATGCAGAAATCCGGAAACCGGCCAGGATCCCGGGCATGGCGCCGGGCAGCAGGATCTTGGCGACGATGTCGCGCGCCGGCAGGCCGAAGCTCTGGCCCATGCGGATCAGGTTGCGCGGCACCGAATCGCAGGCGGTGTAGGCCGAGATCGTGGTCGGAAAGAATACGCCGAGCGCGATGGTCGCGATCTTCGAAGGCTCGCCGATGCCGAACCACAGGATCAGCAGCGGCAACAGAGCGATCTTGGGAATTGGGAACAGGGCTGACACGATCGGGATGCCGGCTGCCCGTGCGGCCGAGAAGATGCCCATGGCGAGCCCCGCCGCGAGTCCCGCGGCGGTGCCGATCAGCCAGCCCGGAATGATGCGTCCCAGCGAGGCGGTGACATGGCCGACCAGGGTGCCGTCCTGCCACAGCGCGACCAGCGCCTTCACGACGCTGAGCGGGCTTGGCATGAAAAGCGGCGGCAGCAGGCCGGTGTTCGAGGCGGCCTGCCACAAGGCGATCAGGACGGCGAACACGACCCACGGCAGCACGCGGCGCGGCGTCGGTGCGAAGCCGCCGCCGCGGAAGGGAACCGGCCGGCGCTCAGACACTTTGCACCTCGCGGTCGGCGGTGGCGGCTTCGTCGCGGATCAATCCCCACAGCTTGCGCTGCACCTCGGGGATGATCGCGGCGCGCTCCGACATCGGCGCATCGATGCGGACGATCTCGCGGATGCGCCCGGGACGGCGCGACAGCACCACCACGCGATCGGCGAGACGTGCCGCCTCCTCGAGATTGTGGGTCACGTACACGCGCGTGCTCTTCTCGCGCGCCCAGATGCACAGCAGGTCTTCCATCAGCAGCTCGCGCGTCTGCGCGTCGAGCGCCGACAAAGGTTCGTCGAGCAGCAGCACGGCCGGCCGCACGACCAGCGCGCGGGCGATGCCGACCCGCTGGCGCATGCCGCCGGAGAGCTGCTTGGGATAGGCCGAGGCGAAGTCGACGAGGCCGGTGAGCGCGAGCGCCGCCGTCACGCGCTCGCGCCGCTCGGCCGCGTTCAGGCGATGCTCCAGTGCCAGCGCAACGTTGGCCTCGACCGTGCGCCAAGGCAGCAGGGCGAAGTCCTGGAAGACGTAGGTGAAGGGATTGAGCGAATCGGCCGGCGGCTTGCCCGACAGGGTCACGCGGCCGGCGGTAGGCTGCAATAGGCCACCCAGGATGCCGAGCAAGGTGCTCTTGCCGCAGCCCGATGGGCCGATCAGCGCGACCGTCTCGCCGTCGGCGATGTCGAGATCGATGCTGTCTAACGCGGCGACAGGGCCGTACTGGTGCGAGACGCGTTCAACGTGCAGCGGCATCGTTCATTGTAACCAGCACAGTGCGGTTGGCGACCTGCTGGCCTTCCTGCACCGCGATCGATTCGACGCAGGCATCCAGCGCCGCCTTGAGCTGGTGCTGGATCTTCATTGCCTCCAGCACGACCAGCGTCTGGCCGCGCACAACCTTGTCGCCGGCTGCAACTTTGATGGCGACGATCCGGCCGTCCATCGGCGCCCGCAGCTTGCCGTCGCTGCCTGCTGCGGCCGAGGTTGGCGGCATGTAGGTGCGGTCCTGGAAACGCACGGTGAAGCCGTCGAAGTCGACGACGACGTCGTTGCCGTTGATGACGTGCGGCAGCGGCGCGTTGGCCGGTTCGGTGAGCTCCAGCGCCTGTTCCTTGTCGCCGACGGCCAGCCGGAACGGCGTCGCCTCGGGATTGGAGTTGCGCCATCCGCGCAGATTTGCGGGATAGCGGGTGGCCGACTGCTGCCAGAGCAGGGACGCTGCGGCCTTCCAGTGCGCATCGGTCAGCTCGGGGGCGGCGAAGCTGTGCTTGCCGAGGAAGGCTGTCGTTGCCTTGCCGGCAGCGAACTCCGGGTGCTCTAGCAGCTTGATCAGGAAATGCCGGTTGGTCGTGGGACCCAGCACCACGGTGTCGAGCAGCGCCTTGATCAGCCGCATGCGCGCTTCTTCGCGCGTGGTGCCAGTAGCGATCACCTTGGCGATCATCGGATCGTAGAAGGGCGAGATCGCCAGCCCTTCCTTCATGCCGTGATCGATCCGCACGCCCGGACCGGTCGCCGGTTGCCATACATCGATCCGGCCGGTCTGCGGCAGGAAGCCGGCATAGGCATCTTCGGCGTAGAGCCGGACCTCGATCGCGTGGCCCTGCAGGCGCACCTGCTCCTGGGTGAGGGGCAATGGCTCGCCTCGCGCGACCCGGAGCTGCCATTCGACCAGGTCGAGGCCGGTGATCGCCTCGGTCACCGGATGCTCGACCTGCAGGCGGGTATTCATCTCGAGGAAGTAGAAGGCGCCGTCAGCGCCCAGCAGGAACTCGACTGTGCCGGCGCCGCGATAGCCGATCGTCCTGGCCGCCGCGACAGCCGCCGCGCCCATACGATGGCGCAGGTCGGCGTTGACGGCGGGCGAGGGCGCTTCCTCGATCACCTTCTGGTGGCGGCGCTGCACCGAGCAATCGCGCTCGCCGAGATGGATGACGTTGCCATGCGCATCGGCGAACACCTGGATCTCGACATGGCGCGCATCGATCACAGCCTTCTCGAGGATCAGCTCGCCCGAGCCGAACGCACTCTCCGCCTCGGTGCGCGCGGTACGGATCGCTTCGAGCAGCTCACTGTCCTGGGTCACCAGCCGCATACCGCGCCCACCGCCGCCGGCCGCGGCCTTCACCATCACCGGCAGGCCGATCTTGCGCGCTTCCTTCTCGAGGTTTCCGTCGCTCTGGTCGGCGCCCTGATAGCCCGGCACGCAGGGCACGCCGGCGTCGATCATGCGGCGCTTGGCGGCCGCCTTGTTGCCCATCGCGGCGATCGCCGCGGGCGGCGGGCCGATGAACACCAATCCCGCCTTCTCGCAGGCAGCGGCGAACTCGGCATTCTCCGACAGGAAGCCGTAGCCCGGATGGATCGCGTCGGCGCCCGATTTGTGCGCGGCCTCCAGGATGCGGTCGATGCTGAGATAGCTCTCACCGACCGGCGGCGGGCCGATGCGCTCGGCCCGGTCGGCGAAGGCCACGTGCGGCGCCTCCTTGTCGGCATCGGAATAGACCGCGACGGTGCGATAGCCCATCGCCCTGGCGGTGCGCATGACGCGCCAGGCAATCTCGCCGCGATTGGCGACCAGAATCGTCGTGAAGTTCACGAGAGGGGCTTTCCGTCGCGTGTCAGGTAGCCCTGGCCTTCGCGATACATCATGTCGATGTCGACGTAGTGCGCGGTCTCTTCCGAAGTGCGCGTCCCCATTTCCAGCACGCGCGCCACGGCCTTCGATTTGTTGATCAAATGGTGGCCATCGGGTGTGCCGGCTCGATATCCGGCGAACATGCCGGCGGTGAGGACAGTCTCGCCGGCATCGGTCGCCATCGTCACCTCGCCCTCGAGGACATAGATCATTTCGTCCTGCCGTTCGTGCCAGTGGCGATGCGACGACCAAGCGCCGGGCGGCAGCTCGAGCAGGTTGAAGCCGAACTGGGTCAGCCCGAACGCGTCGCTGAGGCGCCGGCGCGAGCGCTGGCGGCATGGCACGTCGTGCGGCGGCGGATAGCCGGTGCCGACGCGCGCCGGAACGTCGTCGATATGCAGGGCGGTCTTGGTCATGGTCACTCCACGGCCCATGTCGGCGGACGCTTCTCGGCGAAGGCGCGCAGGCCCTCAGCGGCCTCGGGGCTGCGCCGCGCTTCTGCGAAGCAGTCGGCGGCGAAGTCCAGTACCTGGGAAAGCGGCTCGCTGCCGACCTTCATGACGACCGCCTTGGTCAGCGCATTGGCGAGCGGGGCGCAACGGTCGATCTGCTTCAGGATCTCTTCCAGCTTCGCGTCGAGCGCGGCCGTATCCTTCACCAGATGATGGACAATGCCGTAGCGCAGGGCGTCCGCTCCCTTGAAGCGTGCGGCCGTGAGGGCGAGATGGCGCGTGTTGGGCACGCCGATGCGGGCCGCGACGAAGGGGGCGATCTGGGCCGGCACGATGCCGATCGCCGTCTCGCTCATCGCGAAGCCCGCACCCTCGGTACAGATCGCCACGTCCGACACGCAGAGCAGGCCGAAGCCGCCGGCAATGGCGTAGCCTTCGACGGCCGCCACCACGGTCTGCGGTGTGGTGTTCACCGCTTCGAGGAAGGTGCCGTACTCGCGATTGTTGATCGCGATCGGGTCCTTCTGGCCGGGCTTGGGCGCCTCGGTGAAGCTCTGCTCCATGTTCTTGAGGTCGGCGCCGGCACAGAAGGTGCCGCCTGCGCCGCGCAGGATCACGACCTTGATGTCGCGCCGGTCGCGCAGGGCGGCGAACACGCCGCGTAGCTCGCCGATCAGCGTCGGGTTGAGCGCGTTCTTCACCTCGGGCCGATTGAGGGTAACGTGCAGGCGCGAGCGCTCGCGGCGCACCAGCAGCGTCTCGTACTTGTCCTTGAGCTCGGTCATTTCTGACTCCGGGGCAAGGTGCCCATTCCCTTGGAGATGATCTGCAGCATGACCTCGTCGGCGCCACCGCCGATCGAGGCCAGGCGCGCATCGCGGAAGGCGCGCGCGGTTGGCGCCTCCCACAGGTAGCCCGCGCCGCCCCAGTATTGCAGGCAGCCGTCTGTGACCTGACGCATCATGCGACCGGCCTTCAGCTTGGCCATCGAGGCCAGCATGGTGACGTCGCTGCCGTCGAGATACTCCTCGCACGCGCGATAGCAGAGCGAGCGGACCAGCTCGATCTCGGTGCGCAGCTCGGCGAGCTTGAAGTGGATGATCTGGTTGTCAAGCAGCGGCCGGCCGAACACCTTGCGCTCGCGGGTGTACTCGGCCGTCTCGTCGATCAGCCGCTCCATGCCGACCACGGCGCTGATCGCGCCCCACAGCCGCTCCTCCTGGAACTGCTGCATCTGGTAGACGAAGCCCATGCCCTCCTGGCCGATCAGGTGGCGCACCGGCACCTTCACCTCGTCGAAGAAGATCTGTGCGGTGTCGGACGAGCGCATACCGAGCTTGTCGAGCTTCTTCACGACCTGCACGCCCGGGGTCTTCATCGGCAGGCAGATCAGCGACTTGTTCTTGTGCACCGCGCCTTCGCCCGTATTGGCCAGCAGGCACATCCAGTCGGCCTGCGTGCCGTTGGTCGTCCACATCTTGCCGCCGGTGATGACGTAGTCCCCGCCGACGCGGCGGGCCGTGGTCTTGAGCGAGGCGACGTCCGAGCCCGCGCCGACTTCCGACACGCCAAGGCAGGCGACGTAGTCGCCGGCAATCGACGGCGCCAGGAATGCCTTCCGCAGCTCGTCGCTGCCGTAGCGCGACAGGGCCGGCGTCGCCATGTCGGTCTGCACGCCGATCGCCATCGGGATGGAGCCGCAGGTGATGTGGCCCAGCTCCTCCGCCATCGCCATGGCGTAGGAATAGTCGAGGCCCATGCCGCCGAACTCGGCGGGCTTGTTGATGCCGAGCAGGCCCGCGTCACCCAGCTTCTTGAAGACCTCGTGGGCGGGGAAGATGCCGTCCTCCTCCCACTGGTCGACATGCGGATTGATGTCCTTGTCGATGATCGCCCGCAGGGTGCGGCGGATCTCGGCGTGCTCCTGTGTGAACTGCATCTATGCTACCCCGTCCCAAACCGTCCCACGGCGTGGGACGGCTCGATGCCGGTGGAATCGGCATCGAAGGCCTGTGAGTCCCGGAATCCCCGACACCCTCCCCCCGGTTTGGATATCTTAGTCGCTGCCCTGATGGCGAGGGGACTCCGCGAGCCACACTGCACCAGGCCGCGGCAGAAACCTATTACGGGCAATGGCCGCGAAAATTCGGACGACGATCCAAGAAGCGCAGGTCGGTTCATTGCCCAAGCGCCGTTCGTGCGAAAGCTGTTATGCACAGGGTTGTCCACGGTCATCGGTTACCAAGGCGGGGCATGTTGCCCATGAGCTTGGCGATGATCTGCAGCATGACCTCGTCGGCGCCGCCGCCGATCGAGCCCAGCCGGCCGTCGCGATAGGCGCGCGCCAC
>DASXQC010000934.1:0-10345 GCA_036493235.1 Reyranella sp. | reverse complement strand
AGGGATACACGAAGGCCGTAAACTGACGGGATGCCCGTCCCGCCCTATTACGACTGGATCGCCCACCACGCCCATCGCCGGCCTAATCAGCTCGCGATCAGCGACCTGCAGACCAACCGGGCCTGCACCTACGCCGAGCTGAATCGGCGCACCGACCGATTGACCGGCTGGCTGGCGGCCCAGGGCATCGCCAAGGGCGACCGCGTGGCCCTGCTGGCGCCCAATTGCCCGGAATACTTCGAGCTGCAATTCGCCTGCGGGCGTCTGGGCGCGATCATGGTGCCGCTCAACTGGCGGCTGACCGTGCCGGAGCTCGAGTATATCCTGGGCGACGCGGCACCCAAGCTGCTGGTCCACGACAAGAGCTTCGTGCAGCAGGCGCAGGCGCTGTCGAAGAGCCTGCTCGAGATCGATCCAGAGGATCCGAACAGCGCCTACGAGCGGGCACTCGCCGCCAACGCGCCGGTGCCGGCTTACGTGCCGCTGACGCACGACGACATCGGCATGATCATGTACACCTCGGGCACCACTGGGCATCCGAAGGGCGCGATCATCACCAACGGCATGGTGTTCTGGAACGCCGTCAACCTCGGCATCCCGGCGCTGATCTCGCCGCAGACCGTGCAGCTCGTGATCCTGCCCCTGTTCCACACCGGCGGCCTCAACTGCTACGCCAATCCCGTCCTGCATGCCGGCGGCACGATCCTGATCATGCGTGCCTTCGAGCCCGGCCTGGCGCTCGACTACCTCTCCGACCCCAAGCTCGGCATCACCCACTTCTTCGGCGTGCCGGCGCCCTACCAGTTCATGATGCAGCACCCGAAGTTCCAGAGCGCCGATCTCTCGCGTCTCAAGATCTCGGGCGTCGGCGGTGCGCCCTGCGCGCTCGCCATCCTCGAAGGCTGGGCGGCGCGCGGCGTGGCGCTGATCCAGGGCTGGGGCATGACCGAAACCAGCCCCGCCGGCACCATGACCGATGCGGCCGACGCCATCCGCAAGGTGGGCTCGGCCGGCAAGGCGATGATGCATACTGAGATCCGCATCGTCGACGACACGGGTGAGGACGTGAAAGCCGGCGAGATCGGCGAGTTGCTGATCAAAGGCCCCAACATCACGCCCGGCTACTGGAACAAGCCCGAGGCGACGGCGGCGGCTTTCACCGACGGCTGGCTGCATACCGGCGACGCCTGCCGCATGGACGACGAGGGCTTCGTCTACATCGTCGACCGCTGGAAGGACATGTACATCTCGGGCGGCGAGAACGTTTACCCGGCCGAGGTCGAAAACGTGCTGTTCCAGCTGCCGCAGGTCGCCGACGCCGCGATCATCGGCGTGCCCAACGAGCGCTGGGGCGAGGTCGGCATGGCGATCGTCGTGCGTAAAGGAAGGCCAGGCGCTGGAGGAAGGCGACATCATCCGCCACTGCCTCGGAAAGCTCGCGAAGTTCAAGGTGCCGCAGTCGGTGACCTTCGTCGACGTCCTGCCGCGCAACGCCACCGGCAAGGTGCTGAAGCGCGAGCTGCGCACCCAGTTCATCGGTTCGGACAAGCCGGCGATCACCTAGTCACGGTTCGTCCCAGAATCTGCAACACCCCGCTTGCGCCTACATGGCTCGTTACCGCGCCATTGCCGCGCCATCGAGCTCGATGACTTCGCCATTGGCCATCGGCAGGGTGGCTTCAGCCAGTCTATATTTACGCATCCAGTCCGCTGTCTCCGCAAAGCCATCGTTCCTGGCCATCAAGTAGGCGCGGAAGAACTGTCCATGTCCCACGGCAATGACGAAGCCGCCATCGAGCGCCAGCAGCCGGCGATGAAAGTCGTCCAGCCTACCCACGAAAGTCCGGAAGGATTCGGCGTCCGGCCCGTCGCAGTGGTCCGGATCGCACCGTCGCCAATACTCTTCCACCCACGGCCGGCGCGTATCGGCGGTCGTGCCCCGGCATCGCGCAGGGCTGAGATAGGTGAGCTCCTGGATCGGCCAGGTCTCGCGAGGCGCAGATGGCCAGCGCGCACGGATCGGATCGGCGGTCGCCTGAGCGCGCAGGAACGGCGACACGATCAGCAGGTCGGGCCTCCGTTCGACTTGGCGTGCGACCTCGCGCGCCTGCTCGAACCCGAGCGCGGTCAGCGGCACCTCGCCGTGGCCGACCGCAGGGAGGCCGGCGTTCGAGGTGCTTTGACCATGGCGGATAAGCCAGGTTACTGCGGGCGGCACAGCGCCTTCCACTCCCCCGGATCGAGATAGTGTTCGGTCCAGTAGCGCACGACCATCAGTTCCTTGAACGGCATCAGCCGGTCCGGCATGGGTCTGCCCATCAGCTCGTCGACCATCAGCTTCGGCATGTCGATGCCGGCCGCCCCTGTCAGCGGCAGGGTGCCGGGAAAGCGCGGGTTGACCTCCAGCAGCTTGAAGACGCCGTCGGCCGCGCGCTTGAACTGCACGTTGGCGGTGCCGCGAATGCCGATCATCTCGGCGGTTCGCACGGCTGACTCGGTCACGTCGGGCACGTTGATGGTGCGCGAGGCCACGGCGATGCCTGAGTCGATCTTCATGCGCTCTCGCGGCACCGCCGCCACGACACGGCCGTCGCGGCAGACATAGACATCGACCGAGTATTCTTCGCCCGGCAAAAACTCCTGCAGCAGGAGCGAGCCGTCCTTGGGCAACGCCTCGAGATCCTCGCGGCTGTCGATCCTGGCGACGCCGCGCGAACCGGCGCCGCGACGTGGCTTGACCAGGCAAGGGAACGTGGCCGCGCGATCGGCAACTACCTGGGTCAACGGCTCGTTGCCGGGAACCGGCACGGCACCCTTGACCTTGTCGAGCAGCAGCTGCTTGTCGCGGCAGATCCGCAGGCACTCGGGAGGCGAGATCGGCAGCGCGACACCGATCGCTTCGAAGCTGGCGTGCGCGGCGGCGACTGGAAACAGTTCGGCATCGACCGTCGGCAACAGGGCCTCGATGCGGCGCGCCTTGCAAGCTTCATGCAGCACCTCGACGAGGTGCGGCTCCTCGCCGCGCGGAATGATGAGGCGCTGCGCCGCCGGCACGAGATAGAGGCCGGCAGCCAATGGGTCCATGTCGGCCATATGCAACTCGTGCTCGGCAGACAAGCTCTTCCAGACGCTGATGGCCGCGGCGCCACCGGCACCGGTTATCAGGATGCGCATGTCCTACCCCGGGCTCTGCAGTGGCCGGTCGGCCCCGCCTGTCTTATCGAACTCGAGCCCCTGCTCGTTGTCGCGCTGACGCACGACCCGCAGCGGCTCGGCCATGACATAGCCGGCGAAGCGGCCCCAGTAGCGCGCCGTCGCCAGGATGTTGTCGGGCTGGAGCGCCGCCATGCGCTCGGCCTGGCTGCCGTAGGCGTCGAGCGCCTGCAGTTTCGCCCCGATGAAGTCGGTGATGTCGACGAAGCGATGAGGACGGAACTCGACCGTCGAGGACGGCGTCTGGTAGCAGTAGAGATTGTGAACGCCGCGGGCCGCCACCAGACTCGCGGCATGGACCGCGCGGTGGTCCTGGTGCGTGTCCTCGATGCTGTGAGTATAGACGTGGGTCGGACTCATCTCGCGGATGACGTTCTGGATGATCTCGATCGTCTCGCGCCCCTCGGTGATGTGGGTATCCTTCAGATTGCCCATGTGCAATTCGGCGCCGAACAGAGCCGCGGCGCGCTGTGCCTCGGCAGTACGCACGTTGGTGTCGCCGCCCGCGGCCCCACGGGAGAGCGTCACGATGTGGAGCAGGTCGCCCGCAGCGCGGTGCTTGGCCATCGTCCCACCGCAGCCGATCTCGACGTCGTCCGGATGCGCGCCGATCGCCAGAACGCGCTTCTGCTGGCGCAAGCGGCGCATGCTCACGGCCTTGGCCAGCAGCACGACCTGCTCCACGAATTCCTCGGCTGTCATCGGTCGAAACAGCAGCCCGTCAATCCGGCACTTGACGACTTGCCGCATGAAGGATGGGGACTGGTTGGCGGTCGCCACCAGGGTGGCGACCCAGCGGTGCTTGTCCTTGATTTCCTTCAGCAGGGCGAAGCCGCCCGACACCACCGGATCGACGACCACGAGGTCGAAGCGCTCGGCCGCCACCAGCGCAGAGGCGGCCTCGGCGGTGTCGGCAAATTTCAGCTTTGCGATCGGCAGCCCCTGCAGGACGTGCCGTGCTTTCACGAAGGAGGTTTCGTCGCTATCAACCAGCAGGATACGCAGGCGCTTCTCTGGCTGCTCCCTGACGATGCTCAGCACCGGTGTTTCAGGGTTTGGGTTCTTCTGTGTCGACATGGAATCACCAGGTGAAACGAAGACCGGCCGTTACGCGCGTGTCGAGGTTGATGGAATTGTATCCGGCCACGAGTTGGAGCGCGATGCGATCGGTCAAGGGCAGGATCGTGCGCGCATGCAGGTCGACGTTGTAGATCGTCGGACTGTAGCCGACGCCGACGACCACCAGGGTGTTACGGGGGCCGTAGTAGGTCACGTCGAAAACCCCACTCCAAATGGGCTGATAATTGTTGAAGAGGGCTTGCGCTGCATTGTACGCCGTCGCGGTCACCTCCCACGACGGCGACAGCGAGGCGCTCAGTCCTGTCCGGATCAGACGGCCGTCCCACTGGAAGGCGCCGAATGCCTGCCGGTAGCCGCCGAACCAGCGCAGATCGTCCGTGAGATAGATGGCCGTGCTGCCCTCGATCCAGTGTTCGGTCGGCAGGCCGCTGTGGCCGCGATAG
This sequence comes from Reyranella sp., assembly GCA_036493235.1. Lineage (GTDB taxonomy): Bacteria > Pseudomonadota > Alphaproteobacteria > Reyranellales > Reyranellaceae > Reyranella. Next base: position 5,609 of record DASXQC010000934.1, on the reverse strand, counting down.
TCGTAGACCACCGAAGTGCTGTAGCTTAGCGGCACCAACCGGTGCCAGCCGACGCGGATATCGTCCGACGGTAACGTGGCGACACCGATTGCCGTCAGCGTCTGCAACTCGTTGGTGAAGTGGACCTCGCCGAGCTCAAGCGAGTCGAAGGGCGTGACCCCAAGGAGGGCCCGACCTCCAAAACCCCAGGAATTGCCATTTGCGGTCGACACGAAGCTGCCGTCGGCGTCGAAGACGTAACGGTACACGCTGTCGGCCTTCGACAGGCCGACCTTGGCTTCTTCGTTGTTCGGGTCGAGCAACAGGACGTGCTCAAAGCCCGCACGCCCTTCCACGCGGTTGCGGTTGGCGAGCGCCAGCCAGGCGAGCCCGTTCAAGGCCTCGGCATCCTTGGGATTGGCAGCCACGAGCCGTTCATAGATCACGCGTGCCGCGTCGAGGCGGTTTTGGCCGCGGTCGACGCGCGCGTGGCCCAGCAGGGCGGGGCGGTTGTTGGGATCGCGCGCTAGGATCTCTTGGTAGACTAGGGCCGCCTCGCTGGCGTGCTTCTCCTCGAGCGTGAAGGCAAGCTCAAGCGCCGGGTTGGGGGCCGACGGGTCCAGTTGATGGGCCTTCTTCAGATAGTCGATTGCTCGTTCCCGGTCGCCGGCATCGCGCGCCATGACGCCCAGGAACATGTAGACGCGATAGTCGGTCGAACCGGCGGCCACGCAGGCCGACAACAGCGGTTCGACCGTGGCGGTGGGTCGGGGTTGCTGACCGAACAACCGCTGCGCTTCCTCGATCTCGCAGCCCTGTTGGCCTCCCTGCTGCCCGTGGGCGACCAACGCTGGGCAAATGCTCCCGGCGGCGAGCAGCAGCGCGATGCCGATCCTGTGCCCGGCGGATATTCTAAGCGACAATGAAATAACAGGCCAACAGCACGGCGAGAAGCGCTGCGATGCCGACCTCGCTCCATAGGATGCGGATCTCGTTGCTGGTATCCCTCGCCCGCAGTCTGTCAAAGGTGATGGCGGGCGGTGGCACGTCGCCAGTCGTCATGGCGGCAGTCTTGCCTTTCCCGACTTGATCGTCTTGTCCCATTTCAGGTCGGCGCTCCTGAGTTGCCCGATGATCGCGCCGAGCGAGATGGCACACAACAGCGGACCGTAGCCGACCAGCACCAACAGGATATTGCGCAGCCACTTGGGCGCCCCCGCCTTGTCGAGGCGGTAGACACCCCATGCCGCCAGGGTCGAAAGCGCCGACCAGCCCAGGATCACGACGGCGCCGATTTCGCCCCCGATCTCACCCAACGGCCAGCCGCCTGGCGCGGGCCAATGTATTGCCAAGCCGGTGAAAGGCCGGAGCCCCAGGACAGCGAGAAGCATGATGCCCAACGAAAGCAATCCGGGGAATGCGATGCCTGCGAACCAGGATCGCCCAGCCGCCTGCGGATCGATCGCAAAGGCGAACAGCGTCTGGAAGAGGAAGCTGATGAAGGTGATGCCCCACAGAATGCTGAAGGCAAGCGGCGTCCAGGAAGGCCAGAGGTAAAAGAGGCCGATCAGGCCGGCCGAGCCTAGAATCATGAACACGGGCATCAGGGCGATGCTGAACCACAGCACGCCGAAGGCAAGGTTACCGAACTGGGCATTGCGGCTTGGCCGGAACCACAAATCGCGGAACGCCAGCGTGATCTGCAGGTTGCCGCGGCCCCAGCGGAGGCGCTGTTTCCAAAGTGCCACCACGCTGTCAGGTTCCTCGGCCCAGACGATGGCATTGGGATCGAACAAGGCAAGACGGCCGCCGAGCTGGGTCTTGATGGTCGTGTAAGTATCCTCGGCCAGGGTGCTGGTGTCGATCGCGCCGCCGATCGCGATCAGGTTCTCCCGGCTATGGAGCTGCGCGCCGCCCGCCATGCAGGGAATGCCGCCCGCCACGTTCTGCGCCCGCCGCGCCGCAGCCTGCGCGGTGATGTATTCGAAGGCGATGAAGCGGGACAGCAGGCTGGCGGGCTCGCTGCCTTCCTTCACGTAGGCCGTGACGCCGCCCACTTCGGGATCAGCGAGATGCCGCGTCATGCGCCTCAACGTCAACGGCTCGAACAGGACGTCGGCGTCCATGATCATCACGGCCTCGGCCCAGGTCTCGGCAAGGATCTCCCGGATGCCATGGTTGAGGGTGTGCGCCTTGCCCTGGCCTCCCTTGGCGCGCCGTAGATGAAACACCGATCCCGGATATTGCGCCATCTTCTCGCGCATGACCTCTGGCGTATGATCGGTGCTGGCATCGTCGACGATGTAGAGTCGCCACGCGCCGGCGGGGTAGTCCATGGTCATCAGCGAATCGATGCTGGCGCCCAGCACGTCGGCCTCGTTCCAGGCTGGCAAGATGAAGGCCACGCGCGGCGTATGGTCAGCGCATTTCGGATAGTGGTTCCTGATTCCGTGAAGTCCGACGAGCAGGAACTGCGCCAACGTGGCCACCGTCGGCACCATACCCAGCAGCACGAAAACCAGGCAAAGAACTGCCAGGGCGTCGATCATGAAGCGAACGATTGTCAGACCATCGGCACGTAGTCGTATTCGCCCATGCCCTGCAGGACCAGGAAGGTGAGCGACCCCTTGCCGACGTTGGTCACCAGGTGCGGCCGCTTTGCCACGGCGGTGAACGTGTCACCGGGCTTCAGCCTTACCTCTTCCTTCGGATTCTGCAGGAACAGGCGCATCTCGCCTTCCAGCACGTAGAAGGTGTCGGCGATATTGTTGTGGAAATGCCACGGTACGGTCTGGGTCGGCGAGAGCTGCAGCTCGCTGATGTGAAAGCCCGGACGTTGCACATGGCGGGCGCGGCGCTCGACCTCGTAGAGGTGGCTCGCGTCCTTGACGGGTTTAAGTCTTTCGGCGGTGCTCATGAGAAAAGGTTAGACGCCCGCCGGCTTTCCAACAAGGACAAGCCGACGGTGCGCTGCTAGACGGTTCGCCCATGTTGACCATCTATGGCGTTTACCGCTCGCGCGCCTCGCGCATCCTCTGGCTCGCCGAGGAACTCGGAATCCCCTCAAGCTGGTGCCGATCATGCAGCGCTACCGCTTGCCCGATCCGCCGCCGGCCGGCGTGCTGCACACCAGGTCGCCGGAGTTCCTCAAGGTCAATCCCAACGGCCACGTCCCGACGATCGAGGATGACGGCGTGGTCTTGCACGAGTCGCTCGCCATCACGCTCTACCTCGCCAAAAAGCACGGCGGCCCGCTGGCGCCGGCCAATGTCGCCGAGGACGGAGAAATGACGATGTGGGCGCTGTGGGCTGCCACCGAGGTCGAGACCCAAGCACTCAACGTCCTCTATCACCGCACCAGCAACCCGAAGCTCGCCAACGAAGCGATCGAGGCGCTGCGCACGCCGTTTGCCGTGCTCGACGCAGCCCTCGCCAGGGACGGCCATCTCGTCAGCGGCCGCTTCACGGTGGCCGACATCAACACCGCTGAAGTCGTTCGCTACGCGCAAAGCGCGCCCGAGCTGTTCGACGCGGCGCCGCGCGTGACGGCATGGCTCGCCGCCTGCCAGGCGCGGCCGGCGTTCAAGAAGATGTGCGCCACGCGCGACAAGGAACCGGCCTGATATCTCCTGGCGAACCGGTATTTCAGCCTTCGCCCGACGCGCCAACCGACTAAGCTGTCGCCCAAGAGATAAATGGGGAGGACAGCGTTGAGAGTCTCGAAGTATGCGTGCGCCCTTGCGGCCGCCGTCATTGGCCTGCTGACGGTTCAGACGACCGCGGTCGCCGAGGATTTCCCGAACCGCGCCATCTCGATCGTCGTTCCGTTCGGTCCCGGCACCGGCAACGACATCATCGCCCGCCAGGTCGGGCAGCACATGATGGCGTCGCTCGGCCAGAGCGTGGTCGTCGACAACCGGCCCGGCGCCACCGGCAACATCGCGTCGGACTACGTCGCGAAGTCGCCGCCGAACGGCTACACGATCTATCTTCCCAGCTCGAGCATCCTGCTCAACCAGCTCGTCGGCACGCCGAACAGCAACCTGATCCGTGACTTCGAGCCAGTGGCGCTGAGCGGCACCCTGCCCTACGCGCTGGCGGTGCCGTCGTCGCTTCCGGTCAAGACCGTCGAGGAGCTGGTCGCGCTCGCCAAGACCAAGCCCGGCGAGCTCTACTACGCCGGCTACATCGGGGGCGTCCCGCAGTTCCTGGGCGAGATGCTCAACCGGGCTGGCAAGGTCAATATCGTGATGGTGCCCTACAAGAGCACGGTCGAAGCGGCCAGCGACTTTGCCGCCGGCCGTATCCAGGTACTGTTCACACCCGTCCCGTCGAGCCTGCCCTTTCTTGCGAGCAAGCAGGGCCGGGTCATTGCCGTGACCGGGACAAAGCGCGCCAGCATCCTGCCCGACGTGCCGACCATGGCGGAGGCAGGCTATCCCGATCTCAAGGTCGAGGTCGCCTACTTCTTCCTCGCCCCCAAGGGAACGCCGAAACCCGTCATCGACAAGTTGAGCGGCGCGATCACAGCGGCGCTGCACGATGACAAGGTGTTCGCAGCCCTGGCCGCGCAGGGCGTGGAAAAGAAGGAAGGCGGACCGGAGGAGACGCGCGCCTATCTGGCGGACGAACTCCACAAGTGGGATTCTATCGTCAAGCAGTCGTCCCCCGCCCGCTGAAGCCCGCCCGCCGAAGGAGGAACCGATGAGCCTCAAGACGCCGCAAGGTTACGTCCAGAGCCTGCGCGACGGCCGGGTTACTTACTGGGACGGCGAGGACATCGCCGACATCACGACCCATCCGCGCTTCAAGGTGCCGATCGCCATCACCGCGGCGGACTACGACTACCAGTCGGCCGAATACGGCGCGTTGCGCCGCTACAGCACCGAGGACGGCAACGAAGCGCATCGCATCTACCAGATCCCGCGCAGCGGGGCGGATCTCGACAGCCGCATCGAGATGCTGAAGCACACCTCGATCGGCACGGCGGTCTCGGGCGTCTACATGGCCCTGATGAGCGTCAAGGACGAGGTCGCGCAGGTCAATCCGCAGTGCGCCGCCAACATCGACCGCATGTACCGCTATTGCCGCGACAACGACCTGCGCGCCGCCGAGGTAATCACCGACCCCAAAGGCGACCGCAAGCGGCGCGCCCACGAGCAGGACGATCCCGACCTTTATGTCCGGATCGTCGACCGCAACAAGGACGGCATCGTGGTGCGCGGCGCCAAGCTGCACATCACGGCGGCATCGCTGGTGCACGAACTGGTGGTGATGCCGACCAAGGGCATGCGCCAGGACGAGAAGGACTACGCTGTCTCCTTCTCGATCCCGGTCAACACCAAGGGCGTGAAGATCATCAACCGCTCTTTCGCGCCGGCCGAGCTCAACGCCTTCGACTATCCGGCAAGCTCGCACCACAGCATGCCGGAAGGCTTCGTGGTGTTCGACGACGTGTTCGTGCCGTGGGATCGCGTGTTCCTGGCCGGCGAGGTCCAGCTCGCCAGCCGCCTCGCCCAGTCGCTCGGCCTGTGGGAGCGCACCGGCAGCGTGGTCGAAGCAGTGCGCATGTCGGAGCTGTTCGTCGGCCTCGCCCAGCTCGTCACCGAGCACCAGGGCAAGGACCGGGA